>JBHELW010000016.1:0-17139 GCA_046262915.1 Mycobacteriales bacterium
GTGCCTGCCGACACGCAGATCCTCTACGGTCCCGCCGGCGAGCGGCGCATCCCCGAGCTCGAGGCGTCGTGGCTGCCGGGCTACGAGGGCGCGCGCCCGGTGCGGCTCGGCAACGCCGCCGCGACCCAGTTCCAGCTCGACGTCTACGGCGAGGTGCTCGACACCCTGGACCTCGCCCGGCGCGCGGGCATCGAGTCGGACGGCTCGGCGTGGTCGGTGCAGAAGGCGCTGCTGGACTTCCTCGAGGGCTGCTGGGACAAGCCGGACGAGGGCATCTGGGAGGTGCGCGGGCCACGCCGGCAGTTCGTCCAGTCCAAGGTCATGGCGTGGGTCGCGTTCGACCGCGGCATTCGCACCGTCGAGGACTTCGGGCTCGACGGGCCGGTCGATAGCTGGCGCGCGCTGCGCTCCGCCGTACACGACGAGGTCTGTCGGGAAGGCTTCGACGCCGAGCGCGGCACCTTCACGCAGTTCTACGGCTGCCAGCACGTGGATGCGAACCTGCTCATGATGCCGCTCGTCGGCTTCCTGCCGGCGACGGACGAGCGGATGGTCGGAACCGTCGCCGCGATCGAGCAGGAGCTTCTCGTCGACGGCTTCCTCATGCGCTACTCGCCCGAGGTCAGCGCCGGCGTTGACGGGCTGCCGCCGGGCGAGGCCGCATTCCTCGCGTGCACGTTCTGGCTGGCGGCCAACTACGAGCTCCTCGGCCGGCGCGACGAGGCGCGCTCGACGTACCAGCGGCTGACGGCGTTGTGCAACGACGTCGGGCTGCTCTCCGAGGAGTACGACCCGGTCGCGAAGCGCCTGGTCGGCAACTTCCCGCAGGCGTTCTCCCACGTTTCGCTGGTCAACACCGGTCGACTGCTGCACGGCTTCGAGTCGGCCTCGTTCGTCAGACGCCGGACGGCCGCGCCGTAGGCAGGATGCAACGGGGCCGCCGCCGAACGAGCAGGGCATGAGTCGGCTGCGTCGCGCGTTGGCGCTCGTCGTGGTCGTCGCGCTCGCGATCGTCGCACCAGCGGGCGCCGACGACGGCAAGCCGACGCACAACCTCGACGGCGTGCACGCCACGCGTTACTCGTGGCGCGGGTCTCTGGCCGGCACCGTGCTCGACCGCCAACTCGCGGCCGCGCGCACTCGGCCGATCCCGCAGGACTGTCAGGACGGCTCGACGTGCTCGATCGAGAACTTCGGCCTCTATGCGCCGCCGCGCCTCGCGTCGCGACGCAGCGGCGACCTGACGTTGTGGGTGGAGCTCGGACCGCGAAACCTGCGCGCGGCCATCGCCGTCTACGACGCACGAGCCCGCACCGTCTTCTACCAAGAGTTCACGTCGAAGCTCAGTGGACCGACGAAGTTCGAGCGGACGTTCCGCAAACTGCCGACCGGCTGGTACCAGGTGATCCTCTACGGCGTAGCGAGCGCGGATACCTACACCGCCGAGCTCCGCTGGCTGCTGGCCTAGTCGATGTCCGCCAGCAGCTGCGCCAACTGCTGGCCGTTGCGCTGGGCGTAGTCGCGGTGACAGTTGTTCATCAGCACGTGAGTCTCGTTCGCCTGGGCGGCCAGCTCCTGCAGCCTCGGTGCCCACTCGCGCAGCTCGCCCTCCGAGTAGAGGTAGGCAAAGCGCCGCTGCACTGATCCGCTTTCCCATTCCTCAGCGTTGTGACCGTGGAACCTCATCATGGCGAGGTCAGAGGTGGTCGCCGCCACGACGGGCGGGATAGAGCTGGTGAAGCCCTGCGGCATGTCAACGCAGACGTAGGGCAGTCCGTACGACATGAGGAAGTCGAGCGTCTCGGCCTCGTTGTCCTCACTCATCCACGTCTTGTTGCGGAACTCGACGCAGATGCGGAAAGGCTCCGCGCGCGCCTTGCAGTCGAGGATGTAGCGCTTGTTCGCGCGGCTGATCGGGAACCACTGCGGGAACTGGAAGAGCACCGCGCCGAGCTTGCCGGCCTCGTGCAGCGGCAGCAGCGCCGCGACGAATCGCTCCCACACCTGGTCGATCACCTTCGCGTCGAGATCGCGCGGGTAGAGGTTCTTGGTCACGCCCTCGGGTCGCAGGTCCTTGTAGAGCGAGTTCGGCTTGGTCGGGTGCTGGGTGAGCAACGAGTACGCCTTGATGTTGAACGTGAATGTCTCGGGTGTGCGTGCCGCCCACAGTGCCGCGTTCTGCTCTGACGGCGGGAAGTAATACGTCGAGTCGACCTCCACGAGCGGAAAGTGCTCGGCGTAGAAGGAGAGCCGCTCCGCCGCGGTGTTGACGCCTTTCGGGTACCAGCCGGACTCGAGCAGCGACTTGTCGGTCCACGACGCCGTGCCGACCTTGATGTCGCCCATGGGTCAGCCGGTACGGCGCGTTCCCGCCGCCACCGACAGCAGCGCGCTCGCGACGCAGACGAGCAGCAGGCCGGCGAGGAACGGCACCACGAGCGCGCGCGACGAGCTCGGTGGTGACGCGGCGGGCGCCGCCACTGTCGACGGCGCCGGGGTCGCACGCGGCGCCCGCGGCACGACGTAGTCGATGGCGCTGTCCGGCACCTCGGTGTAGCTGACGCCATAGCGCGCAGCGAGCCGCTTCGCCGCTGGCACGGTGATGCCCCAGACGAAGCCGCCGCAGCCCGACGGCGGGAAGACGCTGGTGCCGTTCAGCCGCGTGAGCAAGACGATGCGCTGGCCGGGCAGCAAGGTCGGCGCAACGGCGGACGAGTAGACGCATTGCCCGTTCGCGAAGCAGCCGTTCCGGTTGCGGGTGTGCACCAGCCTCGGCACGCGTCCACGCAGCGTTGCCTCGACCTGCACTTCGAGCAGCGGCGAATACATCAGGCCGGATTGAGTTCGCAGCGCCCGCGCCCGCAGAACCCTGCCGATGAAGAGGACGTCGCCGGGGGTCGAGTACGGCGACCTGCCGCGGATTGCCGCGTCCATGGTCGCGGCGCGCGGTGTGTCCACGCAGGTACCGGCAGATGCGTGCGAGGTAAGCGCGAGCGCAATGGCGAGCGCGATCGCGGAGACCCACCTGTGCATCGCTCAAATGTAGGAGAGGCAGGTAGCGCGCGCGCGCCGGCGGCGTGCGGGCGCTAGCCGGTGGCTACGCGGTGGTGAGCGGTCGGCGCGCGCGGCGGACGAAGGTCAGCCCGGCGCCGAGGAGCAGCGCGGCGGCGATCCCGCCGATCGGCACGAGCACGCGGGTCGTGGACCGCGACGCCGCCTTAGTCGTCAGCGGTGCAGCCGATGCGTTCACGGGAACGCCTGCGACCGGCGGGTCCGCGGGCGGCTGCTGGGCGGCGGCCGCCGCCGCAGCGGCCTCCTCGTCGCTCTGCGACACGCCGCCGGCCACGGAGTCCATCCGCGTCACACCGTCACCGAGGCCGTCGCCGACGACGACGGTGCCGACCATGCCGAGGTGGAAGTGGCAGAAGTAGGGGTAGACGCCCGAGCGCCGGAACGTCAGCGCGACCGACTGCCCGGGGACGAGGTCGGAGCTCGCGCCCCACCCGCCCATCCCGGACACCGTGTGCACGGCGTCGCTCTTGTTCATGAACGTCAGCTTCTGGCCCACGGCCACCCGCACAACGGTCGGCAGGAAGCAGCCGCCCTCGAGGAGGACGACCTTGCGCCGCGCGTCGGACGCAGGCTCGTGGGCGCAGGTCCCGCCGGCGTGCGCGGCCGACGTAACAAACGGCGAAAGCGTGGCGATTGCGGCGGCGGCGATTGCCGCGAACGCGGTACGGCGGCGCATGAGGTCCTCCCTCGACGGAACGTCCTTGCCGCTTCTACACCGCAGCGGCGCGACCGGTTCCGCGGTTCAGCGCAACGACTCGGCGAGGCGAAGTGCAGCCGCTTTCGACAGTGCGGACTCGAGGCGGTAGGTGACCCCGTCGCGTTCCCACAGGAGCACGTCGCCGGCGAGGGCGACGGTGTCCTCGATCGGCTGCCCGTTGGCGCCAAGCAGCATGACGACGTGCGGCGACCCGCTGATGTAGTAGCCGCGGATGCCGCCGATGGTGACCGTGTCGATGCTCGTTTGCGCAGAGATGAGCTTCTTGAGGAAGTCCTCGCGGATACCGGCGCGTAGCTCGGTGAGAACCGCACCAGCGGAGGTGAACGGTGCCGCTGGCAGCCCCGGCCGCGCCGCGTAGACGAGGGAGACGCGCTCCGCCGGCTCGCTCGCGGCGTAGACCTCGTCGGGCGTGCCGAGCAGCGTGGGCAGCGCGACGGGGAAGCTCGCCCGCGCTCGTGCCGTGGCGAGCGTTGTCGGATCGCCTAGCGCGAGTCCGGCACCGACGACGGTCGGCAACGGCGCCGCCGAAGGCACGCGCTCGATGGCGACGCCGCGGATGCGCAGCCAGCGCGCGACGGTGTCGCGCGCGCCGGGCGACGCGGCGAGCACCGCGGACGGCGTCAGTACGGCGGCGGCGAGCAGTGACACAAGCCAGCGCCGACGGCGGGCGTGCGCCTGTCCCGGCGTTCGGTCCGGCTCCGAATCGAGCACCGCGCGCACGACGGCCGCGATGTCGGGGGTGGGTGGCAGGACCAAGCGCTGTCGGACATCGGTGAGCCGGACCGCGAGTCCGGTGCCGCGCGCCTCGTCACTCACGTCCGGCTCCCATCTGCAGGGCCTCCGCGGGCGTCAGGCTGCGCCGCAGCCGCTCCATCGCCCGCGACAGCCGCGACTTGACGGTGCCGCGGGGGCAGCCGAGCGCCACCGCGGTCTCCGCCTCCGACAGGTCGAGCAGGTAGCGGCAGGAGATGAGCAACCGGTCTGACTCCTTCAGTCGGTCGACGGCTTGCAGCAGCGCGCGGTCGCGGTCGCGGGTCAGCGCGATGTCCTCCGCCGAGGGTGTCGACGTCCTCGTCCGCGTCGGGTCCGCCACGCGCAACTCGGCCAGCTGCCGCCGGCCGCGACCCCGGTTTCGGTTACGCGCCTCGTTGGCGACGATCGCAAGCAGCCACGGCTTGAACTCCGCGTCGGTGCGAAACCGCGCCAACGCGTAGTAGCCCTTGATGAACGCGTTCTGCGCGGCGTCTTCCGCGTCGTCGGCGTGGCGCGTGATGAGGTAGGCCGTGCGAAACGCGAGCGACTGGTAGCGGCGCACCAGCTCGTCGTACGCCGAGACGTCCCCGTGCTGCGCGCGCGCAACGAGCGCATGGTCGTCCAGCGGTCCTCCCGCGTCGCACGTTCCGGCCGGTACCTACTACACCGGGAGCGCGCGACCGGTTCCACGACAACGCGAAGGGCCCCCGGCGCAACGCCAGGGGCCCTTCGAGAAGCGCAAGTGCTACGGCGTCCAGGTCGCCTTGATCGTGTAGGCCTGGGCCTTGCTGCCGCTGTAGACGTAGACGCCGACGTAGTACCAGTCCGCCGCCGGGTTAGCGATGGAGCAGGTCTCAGTGCTGCTGCTCGTCGCGCCCGTGCACTCGTACGACGATGCGGTCGGCTTCACCGCACGCTTCGCGATCACGTCGAGGTCCGGGCTGCAGCCAAGCAGGCCACAGCTCTGCGTCGTGGCCAGGTCGAACTTGATGTTCGTCCTACCGGTCGGGACCGCGATCTTGAAGTACTGGTAGCTCCCGGCCGTTGCCGAACTCGTGCCCGACTTTGCGACGCCGTTCGTCAGGTTCGGCGTCGCGGGGTCGGGGTCGCTGGCGGTCGCAGTGGCCGTCGGGGTGGCGGTTGCCGTCGGGGTGGCCGTTGCGGTCGCTGTCGCCGTCGGACTGGGGCTGGCGGTGGCGGTCGCGGTCGGCGACGGCTGGCCGGTCGGGTCCGGGATCACACTGTCGTAGGCCGCGAAGAGCCCCTTGCCCGTGCTCTGCCGCGCGATGGTCGCGTACGCGTCCTTCGACTGCGCCTCCGTGCCGGACGCGCCGGCGCACGCGCCGATGCAGCCGTCGGCGTAGCCGATGACAACTCGGCCGTCCTTGCTGAGGGAGGAGTCCATGAAGTCGAGCAGGTTGCGGCCGCTGCCGCAGGAGATGCCGGCGGCGCACATCCAGCCGCGGTGGACGGGGTCGGTCGAGACCTGCACGGTCGTCCAGGTCGCGCCGGCGTCGTAGGTGAACGACGTGTAAAGGTTCCACACGCCGTGCCAGGTGTTGGCGTAGGGATTGCCACCAGTCTTGGAGCCGAGGTAGCTGACCGCGACGCGGCCGTTGTCACCCGCGACGACCGTCTGGAACGTGCTGGTGATGACGCCCGTCGCCGCGGACAGGTCGGTGATCTTCGTCCAGCTCGTGCCGTGGTTGGTCGAGACGCCGACCATCGGCCGGTTGTTGATGTCGGCCCAGGCCTCGTAGAGCGTGTTGTCCGGCGTCGTGCCGACGCTCGGGTCGAACCCGTCCTGGTTTGCCGTCGACGGGATCGTGTAGCTCGTCCAGCTCGACCCGTTGCTCGTCGTGATGCCGCCACCCGGCTTGTTGCTGCCGCAGTGGGCGTTGGGCAGGTACGCCGTGCCGTCCGCCGAGACCTTCACGTGCCCGTGCAGGCTCACGCACGCGCCGCCGACCGTCACCGGCGCGCCGAACGTCGTGCCACCGTCGGTGCTCGTCGCGCAGACGTCACTGCTGCTCTGCGCGCAGTAGTAGACCGCGCGGTTGTACGACGACAGCAGCGGTGCCGCGCCCTTCCACGGCCCGGCGCCGATCGTCTCGTGGTCCTGGCCCGCGCAGGCGTTGCCGAGCGCAGACCACGACGCGCCGTCGTTGTCGGTCTTGAAGAGGTTGGCGCAGTTGCCGGCCTCGCCGCCCGCATAGGTGCGGCCGACGGCCGAGTCGGTGAACAGGATCGGGTCGAGGTTGATGAGCACGCCCGCGGAGACGTCACTCCAGGTGGCGGTCGGGGGCGTCGCGGTGTCGTTGAACAGCACCTTGTAGGTGCTCGAGTAGGACTGGTAGAGCGTGGCGCCGGTCTTCCAGTTGACGCCCACCGACGGCTCGCCGGCGTTGTTCGCGTCGATGAGCGACGCGGGCGCGGCGTAGTTCGTGAAGGTGGGCGTCGTCGTCCCGGCGTGGGCCGGAGCGAAGACCGCGATGCCGAGGGCAATACAACAGGTCGCCGTGGCAGCAGCGAGCAGGGGCTTGACGCGCAAGGGGGCTCCTACGAGGAGTCGGCGGCGGCCCGCGGCCGCGCTGGGAGGCGAGACGCTTCAGGTCTCAGGGTGGTAACGGGGCTGCTCCGCGTTCATCGCGCGGTATGAACAGAACCCACCCGAACGGCGCAATCTTCCGCGCTATCCGGCGTGTCGGGGTGATACCTGTCTCACCCCGAGGACAGCGCCGCCGGGCGGCTGATCGCGAGGATCGCGACGTCGTCGGCAGTGCGCGCGCCGTAGCTGATGACGTCGTCGCGGACCGCGTCGACGATCGCGGCGGGAGTCGCCCCAGCCTCCTGGATCACCTTCGCCAGCCGCTCCGCCCCGTAGAACGAGCCATCGGCCGCGCGCGCCTCGACGACGCCATCGGTGTAGAGGACCAGTGTCTCGCCGGGTTTCATGGTCAACCGGCGGGACCCGACTGTGGCGGTGTGAAGTACGCCGAGGAGCGTGCCGTTGATCGCCAGCTCTTCGACGCCGTCCGCGTGGCGCAACAGCGCGGGTGGATGGCCGCCGCTCACCAGCTCGACGTCGAGGTCGGGTCCGGAACTTCGGAGCAGGCCGAAGACGGCCGTGCAGAAGCGCTCGCCTTCTGGGCCGGCCGCCTCGGCTTGGAGCAACGCCTCGTTGAGCCGCCCCATGATCGACTGCGGGCCGCCGTCGACCATCGTCAGCGTGCGCAGCGTGTAGCGCACGATCGCCGTCAGCGCCGCGGCCTCGGCGCCGGTGCCGCACACATCGCCGATGGCAAACGCCCAGGTGTTGGTGTCGACCGTCCACACGTCGTAGAAGTCACCGCCCACGTCGAGGCCCTCGCTCGCCGGCTCGTACGCCGCCGCGATCTCGACGCCGGGAATCGCCGGCAGCCGGGGCGGGAGCAGCCCGCGCTGCAGCGTGCGGCCGACCTCGGCCGTCCGCGCGTAGAGCTGGGCGTTCTCGATGGCAAGCGCAGCGCGGCGCGCGAAGTCCTTCGCGAACGCGAGGTCCGCCTCGTCGTAACGGAGGTCGCCCTCGCTGAGGATCATCGTGATCGCGCCGATGGTGCCGGCCCGGGTGGTGATCGGCGCGATCATCGCCGATGTCGGAGCCATCGCGAGCACGAGCGCGAGGTGGTCGTCGTCGCGGGCGGACGCGGTCAGCATCTCCTCCGTGATGTCGGCGTAGAGCTCGGCGGCTCCCGTGCGGATGACGTTCGGCACTCCGCGCGGGTCGTCCAGGCTGGCGGGATAGCGCCGGTTGAGCTCCCACGCCCAGGTGACCTTCTCCGGGTCGACGTGCGCGACCGCCACGTTGTGGATGCGCCCGTCGTCGACCATCGCGATGCCGCACCAGTCCGCAAAGCGCGGCACGGAGAGTTGCGCGAGCTTCGCCAGCGTCTGGTTGTAGTCGAGCGACGACGCCAGCTCAGCGCTCGCGTTGGCGAGGAACTCGAGCCGGTCGGCAGCGTCGCGCTCCGCAGCCACCGCACGGGCCCGGTCCAGGGCTTGCGCGGTCTGCGCGGCGAGCGCGACGACGAAGTCGCGCTCGTCCTCGTCGAAGAGGTGCGGTCGGCTGAAGGAGAAGCGCAGCGCGCCGATCCGTTGTGTCCCGACGACGACGGGCACCGCACAGACCGACTGGGTCGACGGTTCCATGCTGACCAGCTGCGGGAAGCGCTCGTCGCGCTCTTCAACGGACTCGACCCAGACCGACTCGCCGGTACGCATGGCGGTCGCCGCGGGCAGCTCCGTCTCGAGCGACTCCTCGCGGAACTGCGCGAGAACCTCGGGGTCGTAACCGACCGCGCCGGGCACCAGCAGACGTCCGCGCGGGTTGGGGACGAGCACTCCGCCCGCGTCCGCGTCGAGCGCCGCGGTGCCTTCCTCGACGATGGCCTTCGCTACGCCTTCTGCGGTCAGCGTGTTGCCGAGCGCAGCCGCGACGCGGTGCAAACGCGCGGCGCGATCGGCCAAGCGCTGCGCGGCGGTGACGAGGTCGAGCTCCGCAAGCAGCCGAGACTCGAACGAGCGCGGCGAACGGCGCCGTTCCCCCGCAGCCGCGCGCCGCAGCTGCGAGACGAGCTCCTCGACGTACCAGCGCCGGAACACGCGGTACTGCGGCGGTGACTCGAGCGTGAGCAGCCGGGCGGCGCGGCAGTAAGCGTCGGCTTCGTCCAATGCGCGCAGGTATTCCTCGGCTGCGTCCGCGGCCGATAGCGGCAGCTGGAGGTTGAGCGCGACGCGGTGCAGGCCGCGCGCCGCCGCATCCAGGGCCTGACGCTTGATCTCCTGGCGCGCGATCGCAAACCGCCGGACCACGGAGTCGATGAGCTCCGCCAGGTGCTCGGGGACTTGAGCGGTGAGCCCCGACTCGGCGCCCGCAGTCGCGAGGGTGAACTCGCGGACGAGGTTGTCGACGTGGGTCTTGGCCGCCAGCAACAGGTCCGTGGGCACCTTGGCCAGATGGACGTCGTAGAGCTCATCCGTGGCTGCGACCACGGCGGCGTCCTCGGGCAGCGACCACAGCGTGATCAGCTCGTCGACCGAGAGCTCGGGCCGCGCCACGGGCGCGCCCGCGGGCAGCTCGGCCCAAACCGCCTTACCGTGAGCCGTCGACTGGACGCCCCACTGCGCCGCGAGTGCCTCCACGATGAGCAGGCCACGCCCGGTCATCCCCTCGCCGCCGATGCGCCCGCGCACGGGCGTCACGCGGCTGGAGTCGAACACCTCGATCCGCGCGCCGGCGGTGTCCGCGTGGACTGCGAGCTGCACGGGCGGCGCGCCGTGCAGCAGCGCGTTGGTCACGAGCTCGGTGACGACCGTCTGGGCATCACCGACGACGTCGTCGAGCTGCGCGTCCTGCAGCGTGCGCGCGACATGGCGCCGCGCCGCGCGCGCGGCCTCGTGGCCAGTCGTGAGCGTGATGCTCTCAGTCATCCGCACTCCGTTGCGCGGCACACCGGGCAGCGGCCGTGGATGGACATCCGTCGGACTGAGACTAGCCGCGCCACATGTGCAGGCGGACGACGGTCCCTGTGTCGAACGTGCGAATCTGCACGAGGTCGCACAGCTGGTTGGTGAGCCACAGCCCGCGTCCGCCGTTGCGGTCCTCCGCTGGCAACGTGCGGTCGGCGAGTGGCGCGGTCAGCCGACCGGCGTCGGCGACTTCGCAGACGACGGCGTCGGCGGTGGCCCAGGTGCGCAGTACGCCGGAGCCGCCGCCGTACCGCAGGCTATTCGTCGCCACCTCGTTCACGGCGACCACCAGGTCGTGTGCGCGCACCTCACCGAGGCCGTGGTGGAGGGCGTGTGTCAGCGTCAGCGGACGGAGGTCGCTCAGGTCATCGGCACCGAAAGGGTGTTCGGTGTGCGCCACCGGCGGCGGCCCGAGCGGCACGTCGAACGGCGCGGCTGATGCATCGAGGCCGCGGTAGCGGTCGCTCTCGCGCCGCAGTTCGCCGTGCGCGACGTAGGGGTGGCTGCGCTCGGCCTCGTCGAGGACCGCGGGGCTGAGCGTCGTCGTGTCGTAGGGACACAGCAGCCACCACGCCGTGGAGTCGGCGAATGCAACGTTGAGCAGCGACTCGTGCCGCTGGCACTCCACCAGCTCGTCGGCGGTGCGTGCCGCCCAGATCGGTTCACCGACCCCGCGGAAGGGCCGCGGCGTGTCAGCGTTCCTGTCCACGAACTCGCGCCAGGCGGGGATGATGCGCGCCGGGTTGGCACCTACGCCGGCCATGTCGGCGAAGTGCACTGCGGCGGCGTCGGTGCCGAGCTCGTCGCGGAGGCGCTCGATCTTGTCCGCACTGACGACGACGAGCACCGGCTCACCGGCGTCGACGCCCGCGCGGATGAATGCCGCAGTGCCGGCCGTGAAGCCGTCGAGCCCGGCGTAGAACATGGCTTCGTGTCGGAACTCGTCGATGGCGTCCGGCAGCGGTTGGGTCCCGAGCGTCATGCCGGGACCAGCTCCACCCCGGCGACGTGGAGGCGCAGCGAGTTCCATACCTTGCGGAAGGTCGGAGACGGGCCGCGGAGCTGCACGCCGACGCGGCGCGTCGTCATCCGGCGGAGCGCAGCAGCGATGGCGCGCATCGCGGCGACGTCGGCGAAGTCGAGGTGTGTCACGTCGAGAACCGGAACCGTCGCGTCATCGACCGCGCCGACGAGTAGCGACTCGAGCTGGTCGGCGGTGAATGCGTCGACCTCGCCGGCCAGCTCCAGCGACCCGTCGCCACCGCCGTGCACCGCGAAACGGCTCGTGCCGCGCGAGCCGAGGCACACGCGGTGCACACTGCGCACGAGATCAAGCGCGATCGGCGAGGACCGCGTCGCGTCGTAGCCGCAGAGCCCGGCGATCGGCAGCCGCGTCGTCAGCAGGTCGCAGCGCAGCTCGTACGCCGGCCAGCGCCGGGTCGCGTCAACGTGCGCGAGCATCGCCGTCGTGTCGGCGTAGGCGCGCAGCCCGGTGAACCCGTCGTCGAGCGCGTGCGCCGCGACGTCGGCGAAGCCCGCGATGCGCGCGTCGGCGTCGAACACGCCGTCCGGCGCGTACTCGTCCTCCGCGACGCCCAGCACGAGCGTGCCCGAGGCGACGAGCGCCGGGACGTCGTAGCCCGCCGAGCTGAGGTAGGCCGCGACGCGGCCCGCGGCGCCGCGGCGGTCGAACGCGACGACCTTCTCACCCTGCGCGAGCCCGCTCGCGAGATATGCGGTCAGCACGTTCCGGTGCTCGGTCGCCGAGCTGTAGCTCCAGCACGTGTGGTCGCCGACGCGGAGCGCGCGCGCGCGGGCGCGCTGCTCGTGCGGCGTCATGGTCGCGAGCCTACGCAGGCGTCAGCCGACCAGGTGCCCGACGACGAGCTCGCGGCTGGCGTTGGCGGTGTCGACAAACGCACCCCACATCGTGTGATCAGGTCCGAAGATCACGTCGACGAAGTCGAGGACTCCCTCATTGCATCGGTCGGGACCGCACGCACCCTGAACCAATGGATAGGTCGAAAGTGGGCTGACCGGCCCGGAGAAGATCAGCGGCCGGGCCGTCAGCGGCTTGTCGATCCGGCCGAGATAGCTACTCCAGGTCGTGTCTGAGTAACTCTTGGTCCACGGCTTGCCCGGGGAATTGCGTGTGCCGATGTAGGTGAACGCCACGGCTCCGCGGTCGTCGATGTCGAGCGCCGGCCCCCACGCTTCGTTTACGCCGGGCGCGCCGACCATTAGCGGCGGGCCCCAGGTCTTGCCGTGGTCGCGCGAGACCGCGATGTAGGGCAGCCGGTTGAGCGCGACCCACATGACGAAGACGTTGCCGTTGCGGTCGGCAACGACCGCGGCTTCATGGTCGGACTGCCCGCTGCCGGGGGCGACGAGGCCGAACCCGCCGTCGACGGTCGTCGACATCCCGTTCTTCGCCACTTGCGTGCGGGTCCAGGTGAGTCCCTCGTCGGTGCTCGCCGCGAGCCACGGCTGTCCGCACCAGCCGCGCGAGACGTAGAGCGTGCCGTCGGTGCCGACGAAGATCGGGCCGATGTCGCCGATGCAGTGCGCCGGGATGCCGGAGTCGCCCGAGTCTGCCGCTGCGCCGTATGGACTGGGGTCGTTGAAGGCGAACGTCCCCGTCGGCGTCCAGGACGTGCCACCGTCGAGCGACTTCGCGCAACCGGACGCGGTCGAGAAACCGTTGTAGCCGACCGTCTGCGAGCAGTTGTAGAGGATGTTCGGGTAGCCGCTCGTCAGCGGGCTGAGCGTCGGCTTGCCGGCGTAGATCGTCTGGTGGTCCGACTGGTTGCAGGCGGCTGGCGCTGTCGTCCAGGACTCGCCCCGGTCGTCGGACCAGCTCAATGCCTGGCACGTGCCGAGCAGGTCGGACTTGAAGACGCGCTGCGTGGTCTTGTCGACGTAGAGGTACGGGTCGAGGCTCGTCGCGTGACCCGGTGAGACGTCGCGCCAGCTGCGCCCGCGGTCGGTGGAACGCACGACCTTCGTCATGACGTCGGCGTAGATCGCGCCGTCCTTCGCCACCCCGATGGTCGGTTCGCCCGCGCCGGTGAACCCGGTCTTGAAGAGCTCGATGCGCGGCCGGTGCTTGACCTTCGCGACGACGCCGCCGGGGTAGTGGGCGACCGCGGTCGAGACGAACGCCGGGCCGCGCGCGGGTGCCGCACTCGCCGCGCAGAACGAGCCAAACGCCGCAACGCCGACAACAGCAAGTCCGATGCGACGCGCCGAGAGATGCGGCATGACTCGCTCCCCAACCCGGCCGTGGACGCTGGCTTTCCGTCAGTTCGGCGCACGGTGGCGCTGACCTGCCGCAGTGTGCCGCGGGTCAGAGGCGGAACGCACACCAGGAGCGGTGTGCCGCGTCGGTCACCCACACGGCCCGTACGTCGTCGACGGGCGCGGGCAGGCGCCCGGCGGCGGTGCCCCGACCCGCGGTCAACCGAATCGGTGCTACGTCGAGATGCCGGCCGTCGTCGAGAACGACCTCGACCCGGTAGTCGCCGGAGTCTTCCCACGCGTCGAGTGCGACGTAGACGAAGGCGTCTGTTCCACCGTGGATGACCGCGCGCCCGACAGCCGCGCGCCGCGCGTCGAGCATCGGGCCGGCGTAAAGCCGAGTGTCTCGGCCAACCGCGTGTCCGATGGCGAATCCGCCCGCGAGCAGCGCGACCGCCGCCGCGGCCGCGACGATGCGTCGGCGATCGCCACCACGCGATCCGCCGGGCACCATGCGCGCGAGGACGCGGGTCTCGAACCCCGGCGGCGGCTCCGCCTCGGGGGCGGCGGCGTAGAGCAAGTCGACGGTCCGGGTGAGCTCGGCGACGTGACTCCGGCAGGACTCGCAGGTTGCGCAGTGCGCGAGGGCCGCGGCCCGGTCCGGACCGTCGACTGCGCCCGCGGCCAGCTCCGCGGCGAGCTCACGCAACGCGGCGCAGGAGAGCACGGTCATGGCGCCGCCTCCGCGCTTTGCAACGCGGCGTGCAGCTTGATGAGGCCGCTGCGGATGCGGGTCTTCGCCGTGCCGAGGGGGATGCCCTCGACGGTGCCGATCTCGCGCGCGGTCTGCCCGAGGAACGCCGCGCGGACGACGGCGCGTGCCTGCTCGACCGGCAAGGCCGCCAGCGCCGCGCGCACGCGCGCGATCTCCGCATCAGCGACCGCGGCGTCCTCGGGCGCCGGCGACGTCGCGACCAAGTTCAGCGCGAGGAGTGTCTCCGGCGCGGTCGGCTCGGCGCGGCGTATCCGCAGTGCGTCGATCGCGAGGTTGCGAGTGATCGTCAGCAGCCAGCTGGCGACCGAGCCGCGCCGCGCGTCGTACGCCGCAGCGTGGCGCCACATGCGCACGAAGGCCTCCTGGGCGACGTCCTCCGCCGCCGCGCCGTCGCACAGGATCGTGCGGGCAAGCCCGTAGACGCGGCGCTGGTAACGGCGGACCAGCGCCGTCGCCGCCGTGGCGTCGCCGCCGGCTACGCCGGCCAGCAGGCTCTCGTCACTTGCAGACCACATGAGGTGCTACGTCCCGGCGCGCTGGCGGGATTTCCCGGGCAATCCCGCGGGCGCTGCCCGCCGTATCGCCTTGGGGGATGCCGACCTGGAGGTCATCAAGATGCGCGCCACGCCCGTCACCGCTTCCGTCCTCGCCGGTCTGTTCCTAGCTGGCTGCGCGAGCTCTGGCAATGACCAGCCGGCCAGCGCGCCGAGCGACGCCGCGGCGACGCCGCCCGTAACGCTCTCCGGCATGGTCAACAACCACGGCGCGACAGACGTCTCGTCGCAGGGGATGACCGCCTCGCTCTCGCTGGAGCAGGACGACTTCTACTTCGGTCCGACGTTCGTGCGCGCGACCGCGGGACAGGTCGTCAAAGTGAAGCTCGAGAACGAGGGCGACAAGCCGCACACATTCACTATCGATGCGCTCGGCGTAGACCAGGAGGTCGCGCCGGGGAAGTCGGCGCAGGTGAGCGTGACGGTCCCGGCCGGTTCCGCACCGGTTGTCTTCTACTGCCGGTTCCACCGCGGTGGCGGCATGCAGGGCGCGTTCTACGTCGGCAACGCGGGCGGTGGCGCGCCGCCGGCGAGCTCCGCCCCGGAGGGCAACGAACCGAGCTACTAGCCGCCGCGCTAGCGCAGGATGCGGCGGCGTCTGAGCACCATCGCAACTAGTCCGACCGCGACGAGCCCGACGAGCGCGCTCACCACGAGCACGCTGCCGCGGAGTCGGCTCGCTTCCGGTATGACGGGTTCCGTCGCGGCGGGTGGCGGGAGCACAGTCGGCGCGGCGGCAGCGCTTGACGTGCCCGCCGCCGGGGACGCGCGGCGGGCACTAGCTGAGGCGCTCGGTGCGGGACGCGCGCTGGTGCGCGATGCCCGTGGCGTTGCGCGTGGGGTCGCGGCCGGTGGCGTCGGACGCGGTCCGGTGGTCGCGCTCCGACTCGAGCGCGGCGTCGCGCTGGCCTGCGGCGTCGCGCGTCGCGTCGGCGTTGCCGCCGGACTCGCGGACGCGGCTCCGCGCACCGTGATCACCCCGTGCATCCCGCTCCCACCGCGACCGCCATGGATCTTGCAGTAGTACGGAAAGCGCCCGGCGCGCGAGAATCCCCGGCGCGTGGAGTACGGCGAGCTGTGCACGTCGGAGTCGAAGGAGCCGTCGTCGAACGTGACGGAGTGGTTGGCCCCGTCCCACGTCCAGGTCACCGTGTCGCCCGCGTCGATCGTCAGCTCCGCGGGCGTGAACGTGAGCGACGGGCCCACCTGGACGGCGTGGTCCGCAGCCCGGCTCGGTCGGGCGCCGGCGAACAGCGCGAGGAGAACGGCGAGGCAGATCACGCCGGAGTGGTAACGGCGGGCGCGCGGTGTCGTCATGCTCGGCATTACGGCGCTTGGGCGGCGGCGGATTGCGGCATCTAGGGTCGGTCACCGGCTGAAGGAGCTTTTGTGCGCGGGGAGGCCTGGCGGCGAGCGCCGTTGCTGCTCGCCGTAGTCCTGGTCGCGGTCGGGATCCCCGGCAGTCGCCCGACGGCGGCGCACGCGTTGGCGCCCACGGCCGGCCAGTCGACGTACGTGCCGCTCGACCCGGTGCGGATCCTCGACACCCGCAACGGGACGGGCGTTCCGGCTGGTGCCGTCGGGGCGGGCGGAGCCATCGACGTCGTCGTCGCCGGCACCGCCGGTGTGCCGGTCACGGCGACCGCCGTAGTGCTGAACGTCACCGCGACCGCGCCGACGGCCGCGACCGACGTGCGCGTCTACCCGGTGCCGGACGATTCGGCGTTCGTGCCGACGGTCAGCAACCTCAACGTGGTTGCGGGCCGGACTGTTGCCAACCTCGTCACGTCGAAGCTCGGCCGCAACGGGGCGGTGCGGCTGCGCAACGCAGCCGGTGACGTGCACCTCATCGCCGACGTCTCGGGCTACTACGCCGAGGGCGCAGCCGGGTCGTCGTACGAGACGACGCAGCCGGCGCGGCTGCTGGACACGCGCACCGACGCTGCCGGTGCGTTCGGCCCCGGCGAGGTGCGCACGTTGCTCGTCCGCGGCGGTGCGCCGTTGTCGCCGAGCACGTCTTCCGCAGTTGCACTGAACGTCACCGCGATCGCAGCGACCGAGCAGACCGACGTGCGCGTCTACCCGACGCGGGCAGGCAGCGGGCCGCCGCAAGTCAGCAACCTCAACCCGCCCGCCGGGCGAACGACGCCGGCGGCCGTCATCGTCGCGGTTGGCGACGACGGGACTGTGTCGCTGCGCAACGCCGCGGGTGCGGTGCACCTCGCGGTGGACCTGCTCGGGTGGTACACGCCGGGCACCGACGCCGCGGTGTTCCATCCGGTCGCGCCGCGACGGGTGCTCGACACGCGCTCCGGCGCCGGTTCGCTCGGTCCGGGGGAGACGCGTGACCTCTTCGTCGCCGGCGCCACCGTCGTGCCGTTCGCCGCGCAGGCCGTCGTTGTCAACGTGACAGCCGTGGGCGCGACGGCGGCGAGCGACGTCCGCGTCTACCCGCGCCCGGCGGCGCCCAGTGATCCGCCCAACGCGAGCAACCTCAACGTCGTTGCGGGTCAGACGGCGTC
>JBHELW010000017.1:0-1324 GCA_046262915.1 Mycobacteriales bacterium
GGGGCTGCTCACGCGCCACCGGGTCGGCGCCGAGATCCACTACCGCGTCGCCGTGGACCGCCTCAACCAGCTGCGCGACGCGCTCAAGACCGCCGGCACGCCCGCCGCGCGCGCGAAGTCCGCCTGCTGCTGATCTCTCGCGACGCCGAGCCCCCGCGGTCGGCGTTGGCGTGGATCGCGTCGCGGACGTACTGCGCGAGACCGGGCGCCTGCTCGTCGTAATGCGCAGCGAAACGCGGGTCGGCGACGTACATGTCGCCGAGTCCGCGATGCATCCCGTGCGGGCGCTCGTAGAACCAGCGGCTGATGTTCTCCCGGTGGGCCTCGGCCGCGTCCATGGCCGGGGGGCTGTCGGGCGTCAGGCCGGATTGCATCGCATCGAGGAGGCGATGCTCGACGGCCGCCTGGTCCGCCTTCATCCGCAGCCAGTCGTCCTTCGTGTACGACGACGTGCGCCGACGCGACTCGCGGAACGGGTCCGTCTCGCCCCAGCGCTGCTCGGCCTCGGCGGCGTACTGCGTCGGGTCGTCGTCGCCGAACACCTCGAACATCTCCTCGGGGTTGAGCTCGATGCCCATCCGGTGTGCCTCCAAGGTCTTTTCGATCGCGGCGAGCTGCGACTGGTGTCGCTCGATGCGCTCGCGCAGCAGCGCATGCTGTCGTCGTAGGTGCTCGACCGGATCGCTGCCCGGGTCGTCGAGCACCCGCGCGATCTCCTCCAGCGGCATCCCCAGCTCCCGGTAGGCGAGGATGCGCTGCAGCCGCTCGAGGTCGGCGTAGCCGTACTGCCGATAGCCCGCTGCGGTGCGCGCGCTTGGTCGCAACAGACCGATCTCGTCGTAGTGGTGCAGGGTCCGCACGGTTACGCCGGACAGCCGCGCGACGTCACCGACGCCGTAGTCCGTGCCCACGTTCGCGACGCTAGGCGCTCACGCGACGTGAGGGTCAAGCCTGATGCAGCTCGTTCAACGCGGCGGCGTCAGCCGTGCTCGCGGCGGCGGCGGTCGACCTCGCGTAGCAGGTCGAGGACCGCCAGGTCCTTCGGTCGCCCGGCGGCTGCCTTGCTGCGGATGATGTCGGCGAGCGACGCCAGCGGGTACTGCTCGTCGTCGATCTCGATGACGACCCGGCCGCGGACGAGGTCGGGGTAGCCGTCCGTACCGTCCGGCAGCAGCGCGACATCGAGGTCGCCGGCGCGCGTGCGGAACGTCATTGTCTGCATGAGGCGAAACGTCCGCACGTCGATCTCGACGGTCTCGGGATCCCGCTGACCGGCGACGCGTAGCCGCGCATCGAGCTCCCGCAGCGCCGCCGCGAGCCGGCG
>JBHELW010000018.1:0-2176 GCA_046262915.1 Mycobacteriales bacterium
CGTCGGTCGGCTGCTCGACGGCCGCTACCGCGTCGACTCGCGCATCGCGCGCGGCGGGATGGCGACGGTCTACAGCGGTTTCGACACGCGCCTGGACCGCACCGTCGCGATCAAGGTCATGCACGCGTCGCTGGCCGAGGACCCGGAGTTCGTCGCGCGCTTCAACCGCGAGGCCAAGGCCGCCGCGGCGCTCTCGCACCCGAATGTCGTCGCCGTATTCGACCAGGGCACCGACGCGGGTCATGTTTTCCTCGTCATGGAGTACGTCGCGGGGCAGACGCTGCGCCAACGGCTGCGCCTCGGCGGGGCGCTCGCGCCGCGCGACGCGCTCGACATCCTCGACCCGGTGCTCAGCGCCCTCGCCGCCGCTCACGACGCGGGGCTCGTGCACCGTGACGTCAAGCCCGAAAACATCCTGCTGGCCGACGACGGACGCGTGAAGGTCGCCGACTTCGGTCTCGCCCGCGCGGTCGCCACGTCGTCGATGACGGCCGCCGGCGTCCTCATCGGTACGGTCGCCTACCTCGCGCCCGAGCAGGTCTCCGCGGGCACCGCCGACGCGCGCACCGACGTCTACGCCGCGGGGATCCTGCTGTTCGAGATGCTCACCGGCCATCCGCCGTACGACGGGGAGACCCCGTTGTCCGTCGCCTACCGGCACGTCAACGACGAGGTCCCCGCGCCGTCGACGATCGCCCGCGGCATCCCCGGCAGCGTCGACGCCCTCGTCCGCGACGCGACCCGCCGCGAGCCCGACGAGCGGCCGACCGATGCCCGCGCCTTCCTCGCCGGCGTACGGCGCGCACGCCAGGCGATATCGCTGTCCGGCGAGACGACCGTCATCGCCCTCGACGACGCACCGACGATCGTCACGCGACTGCCCGCCGAGGCGGGCGGCGACGGGTCAGCATCGACGACGAAGCCGCCGCGCCCGCGCCGGCGGCGACGGACGTTGGTCGTCCTCGGCGTCGTCCTGCTGCTCCTGCTCGCTGCAGCCGGTACCGGGTGGTGGCTCGGCAGCGGGCGCTACGTCAAGGCGCCGTCGTTCCTGCGCCTCACCCCCGCCGCCGCGCAAGGCCGGGCCGCGGACGCCGGGCTGAAGGTCTCCGTCCGCGAAGCCGTGTTCAGCGAGGACGTCGGCGCGGGGCTGATCGCGACGCAGGACCCGGACGTCGGGCAACGCGTGCGCCGCGGCGGAGTTGTCGACGTACACCCGTCAAAGGGGCCGGACCGGCGCGTCATGCCGGACCTCACCGGGAAGACGCAGCCGCAGGCGACCGCGGCGCTGCGCGCGGTCGGCCTCGACGTGGGCGCGGTCACGCGGGAGTACCACGACACGATCGCGGACGGCGTCTTCATCCGGGCGTCGGTGGCTCGCAACGCGCGGGTCAAGCCGGGCACGAAGGTCAACATGGTCTTCAGCAAGGGCCCGGCGCCGGTGCAGGTGCCCGACGTACAGCTGCGGCCGTTCGACGACGCGAGCCGCACGCTGCGGGATCTGGGGCTGCGTGTCACCCGCGTCGATGTCTTCAGCGACGACGTCGCCGCTGGTGTCGTCGTCGACCAGTCCGTCGATCCGGGCCAGACCGTGCCGCGCGGAACGACGGTGACGTTGAAGGTGTCGAAGGGCCCGGAGTTCGTCGCAGTCCCGGACGTGCGCGGGCAGCGCATCGAGGATGCCCGCGCGACGATCACCGCGGCGGGACTGATGCCGGTCGTCGAGCACGTCGCGAACGGGCGGGGCCGAGTCGTGCTCGACCAGAACCCGGCGCCCGGGACGCGGGTGCGGCGCGGGACGACGGTGCGGCTCATCGCGTTCTAGGCGGGCTTGGTCTAATGCTGCTGTGCCCGCACGCCGTCCCACCCCTGTCGGCGCGCACATCTTCACTGCGGGCGGCCTCGCGCGCAGCGGCCTTGCCTACGCGCGGGAGATCGGGGCCGAAGCCGTGCAGGTCTTCGTCTCCAACCCGCGGGGCTGGCACCCGGCACCGGGCGACCGGGCGCAGGACGCGGCGTTCGTCGCCGGCTGCGGCGAGAGCGCGATGCCGGTCTTCGTGCACTCCCCCTACCTCGTGAACTTCGCGTCGCCGAGCACTGCCACGGTCGAAGCGTCCGTCGCGGCGACGCGGCACGCGCTACGTCGCGGGCGCGCCATCTGTGCGCGCGGCGTCGTCGC
>JBHELW010000019.1:0-2388 GCA_046262915.1 Mycobacteriales bacterium
GTCCTCGCTGAGCTTCCCGCGCTTCAGCGCGCGTCCGGTCGAGTGCTCGAGATGCTGGCGCGCGCGTTCGAGCCCGGCTTCGTCGGCTTCGACGCCGACGACCTGCAGACCAGACCGGGCGAGGACCTCAGCGATCCCCGCACCCATCGTGCCCAGCCCGACGACGCCAACCTTGGTGAACTCGCGTGGCACCCGCACTCCAGTCGTTGTGTGTAGCCCGCAGTCTCGCATGCCCGGACCGCACGGAATTCACCTGCGCCAGCCGCGTCTTAGCCTGATCTCGTAGCGGCTGGAGGTGAGGACGTGCGGGAACGCGGACCACTCACGCTGGTCGTCGCGCTGCTGCTGATTCTCGGCGCATGCGAGGGCAGTCGCGGGCGGCCCCCCGCGACGCAGCCGTCAGGCAGTGCAAGCGCGTCGTCGTCCGAGGCCGCCTCCGACTTTCCCCCACCTCCGGACGTCGTCGTCGACACAGCCGCATTCCGGCCGTCCGATGCCACGTTCGTTTCCCCG
Organism: Mycobacteriales bacterium; assembly: GCA_046262915.1. Lineage (GTDB taxonomy): Bacteria > Actinomycetota > Actinomycetes > BP-191 > BP-191 > JBHELW01. The sequence goes on from JBHELW010000019.1 coordinate 514, forward strand.
CGGGTGGGTTGGGTGATCGGCTCCGTCGGCTGCTTCACTGGCCGATGCGCGGAGATTCTCCGGACGCGCGACTCGGGTACTTCGTGGCAACGCGTTGCCGCGCCGGCAAACGCGACCAAACTGCGCTTCGCCAACGTGCGCGTCGGATACGCCTGGCGCTTTATAGGCCAGCTCTGGATGACTACGGACGGCGGCGGCCGCTGGATGCGGACTCCGATTACTCATACACAGGCGCTCGAGACGGCGTCCGGGCGCACCTGGGTGATCAGCGGCGACCCGCCGTATGGTCACGTGCTCGTCGGCGACGCGGGTGCGATGTCATTTCACGACATCGGACTTACTCCGAACCGGAGCGCGCAACTCGTCGTACACGGCCGTACGGCATATCTCGTGGGTCAGTCAGGCGCGGGACCCGTTCCTGCCTCAGTACAGATCACGACCGGGGGCCGACCGCGCGACCGACGCTTTCCGTGCAGCCCGGACAACACGTCGCCGTCACTCGCGGTCGACACCCGGGGCAGGCTCGTGCTCTGGTGCTCATACGACGCCGGAATCGATCAGGTGTGGTCCAGCAGTGACGAGGGCCGCACCTGGCGGCGCTGGCCAACCCAGTCCGACTCACTCGGCGACACATATGAACCCCCGTCCGCGGGAACGCGGTCCAGGTTCTTCGTTGCCGCGTCGCGTGGGCTCTTCCGGACCTCGGACGGCGGTCGCAGTTGGGCCCTGTCGCTTCACAACCAACCGGACCAGTCGTTTGCGCTCCTCGGATTCACCGACGATCTCCACGGGGCGGTCGTGACAGTTGGCCAACCCAGCGACGACGGAACCTACTTTGCGTCCGGCTCGCTCTTTCTCAGCCGCGACGCCGGCTCGTCGTGGCGGCGGGTACTCACCGGCTCGTCAGCGTCGCGTTAGCGATAGGTACCGCGAACGCGCGGCACCAGATGAGCGCGGTCACGTCGCCGGTGCGGTCGACGTCGCCTCGGACGTTGTAGTTCTGGTCCCCGCGGTTCGCCTTGAGCTTGCCGAGGTATTGACCACCGTCCGGCTTCTGCCGATCGCGTCCGCGGACTAGATACACGTGCATGTCCGGGGCGTTGTCGACGTCGAGGTCCTCGAAGCGCAGCACGATGCGCCCGTCTGCCAGCCGGACGAGTCCGGCCATGCCGCTGGCCCGGTGGTCGACGCCCGCGAACGGCGCGCTGCGCAGCACCGCGGGGAGCGATTTGGTGGGGCGCGAAGCTCGCGACGTGGTCGGTTCCGCGGGTGCGGGCTGCCTGCTCATGAGCGAAACACCGGCGAGCGGCTCGTTCGCGATGCTGTCGACGACGTGCGGCAGCGTGACGAGCACTGCGAGCGACACCGTCACGACGGCCACGACCGCGTCGGCGAGCAGCGGCCGCCGTATCAGGCGCGGCAGCAGCAAGGTCGCGAGCAGCGCGGCCCCGACGACCGGCAGCCCAACGCGCAGCATCGCCTCGGGGCGCTTGACCACGGCACGGACCTCATCGCGTGCGACGACTGCAGCCACCACCGCGAGCACTGCCCCCGCTACCGCGGTGCGGCCGACGTCGCGCCGACGGACCCCCATGCCCTCTCGAACGCGGGCGAGTGTCGGAGCGTTCCCGAGCAGGTGGCTGCGGTCAGCGCGGCCGTGCGTCCCGGATGATCTCAACGACCGCGCGGATGATTTCGGTTAGCTCGTAGTCCTTGGGCGTGAAGACGCCGGCGACGCCCAGCTCACGCAGTTCTCGCGCGTCGGCGTCGGGGATGATGCCGCCCACGACAACCGGCACGTCGTTGAGCCCGGCCGCGTGCAGGCCGGTCAGCACTTCGGGAATGAGCTCGCGGTGCGAACCGGAGAGGATCGAC
>JBHELW010000020.1:0-4896 GCA_046262915.1 Mycobacteriales bacterium
GCTGGACGCGCTGGTGACGCACGGCGACCCCGACAACGTGGCGCCACCACCGAAGGCCGGCGGGGGAGTCGTGCTGCTGACGTCGGGGACGACGGGTCGGCCGAAGGGTGCCCCGCGGCCGCACATCGGCACGTTCGACGCCGCGGTCTCGCTGCTCTCGCTGCTGCCGCTGCGCGCGCGCGACACGACCGTCATCGCGGCCCCGCTGTTCCACACCTGGGGTTTCGCCCAACTGAGCCTCGGCTTGCTGATGTCGTCGACCTACGTGCTGACCGCAGAGTTCGACGCGGAGGCGACGTTGCGCACCGTCGCAGAGAACCACGCGACGGTGCTCGTGGCGGTCCCCGTGATGCTGTCGCGCGTCCTCGCGCTGCCCGACGACGTGCGCAGCCGATACGACACGTCGTCGCTGCGGGTCGTCGCGGTCAGCGGGTCGGCGCTGCAACCCACCCTCGCCGCGGCGTTCATGGACGCGTTCGGCGAGATCCTCTACAACCTGTATGGCTCGACCGAGGTGGCGTGGGCAACGGTCGCGACGCCGCGCGACCTGCGAGCCGCGCCGGGCACGGTCGGGCGCCCGCCGCGGGGCACGGCGGTGCGGTTGCTCGACGGCGACGGCGTGCAAGTCCCGTCCGGCGAGCCCGGTCGCATCTTCGTCTCGAACGACATGTCCTTCGGCGGGTATAGCGGCGGCGGGGACAAGGAGCGACGCGGCGCGCTCGTCGCGACCGGAGACGTCGGCCGCTTCGATGAGGCGGGCCGGCTCTTCGTCGAAGGCCGCGACGACGAGATGATCGTGTCCGGTGGGGAGAACGTCTTCCCCGCGGAGGTCGAGGACTGCCTGGCGGCGCATCCCGGCGTAGCAGAGGTTGCCGTCGTGGGCGTCGAGGATGCGGAGTTCGGGCAGCGGCTGCGTGCCTACGTCGTCGCCGGAGCAGAGAAGCCGAGTGCCGACGAGCTCCGCACGCACGTCCGCACATCGTTGGCGCGGCACAAGGTGCCGCGCGACGTCGTCTTCGTGAACGCCTTGCCGCGCAACGCGGCCGGCAAGGTCGTCAAGCGCGAGCTGCGCTAACCGCGGCTACTCCCGGCCGACCCGCCAGCGCAGCCGCAGGTTGTTCTTGCACAGGTGGATGACCTGCACGCTGCCCTCCTTGGCCTTGCCCTTCCACTCGAACTCGGCTTCGGCGCCGTTCTCTTGGTCGGTTCCCTCAATCTCGTAGCCGGCACTCTCGAACGCCGACTTGATGGCGTCGCGGGTCCGGACGAGGTCGTCGCCCGCCACGTAGGCGTAGTAGAGAGTGGTCGCGCCCTGTTTCTCGGTCTCGTAGAAGGTCGCACCGCTCGCGCCGGCGGGCAGGTCCGATGGCAGGGCGGCCGCGGTGTTCGCGGGCTTGAGCAGCCCGTCGCACGACTTCTGCGACGCGGCGCGCAGTTCCCGTTCTTCCTTTTCCTTGGCACAGCCGACCGCGGTGACCAGCAGCGGAACTGTGGCCGCCACGAGCAATCGGCGTAGCACGCGGGCCGAGCAAGCGTTCGCCATCCGCGCAGCGTAGTCAGCTCGACGCGCGCGGCCGTCCGTGGATCAGCTCAGCCTCCGCGAGTGGGGTGACGGCGGAAGCCGCCTCGCTGCCCGCCGGCACAGCGGCGCGCGGCCGCGTGACGATCAACGCGACGCCGATGACGATGACCGTTGTCGCAACGCCGACGCGCGCAGTGAGCGGCTCGCCGTTGAGCAGCGCACCGAGGAAGACAGCGACGACGGGGTTGACGTAGGCGTAGGTCGTGGCGAGGGAAAGCGGCGCGTTGCGCAGCAGCCACACGTAGGCCGTGAACGCGACCATCGCGCCGAACACGATGAGGTAGGCCAGGGCTAGCCAGGCGCCCGCGCCGACCTCCGTCGGGTGGAAGCGCCCAGCGTCGCCGGTGACGAGGCTCACGACGCCCATCGCGGCGGCGGCCCACAGCATTTCCATGCCCGTCATGACGAGCGGACGACGCGGCATCGGCGCGCCACGCGAGTAGTAGGACCCGATCGCCCAGGACAGCGCCCCGCCGATCACGAGCAGCGCGCCGACCGTGTCGACGCGGTCGTGTCCCGCGCTCGGGTTCACGAGGATGACGACGCCCGCGAAGCCCACGACGAGCCCGACAACGCCTGCCCTGGAGAGCCGGTCTGTGCGACGCAGCGCGCCGATCAGGGCGGCCCACAGCGGCACCGCGGCGACGAGCACGGCGGTGACCCCCGACGGGATGCGCTGCTCCGCAAGCATGACGGCGCCGTTGCCGCCGAGCAGCAGCGCGAGGCCAACCACCGCGGTCGCGCGCCACTGCGGCCAACCGAGCGGGTCGGGTCGGCCGTCGGGTGCGGGCCGGCGTACGAACAACCCGAAGAGGAGGCCCCCGGCGATCGCGAAACGCATCGCGCCCATGAGCAACGGCGGAATCGCGGCACCGTGGTCGGGGCGGACGGCCTTGAAGATCGCGAGGTAGGTCGAGCCCCAAATGAGGTAGACGGAGACCAGCGCGATTCCCAGCATGACGCGGTGGCGAGCCGTCTCCGGAGTGCGCGGGGTCATGGCCCCACCCTACGTTCGGTTTTTCGCGAGTGCAACCACCATTAGGCAATGACCGGTTACAAAGACGGACCCGGGCGATACTCGCCGCGTGGCCGCACCGACCGTCGCGCCGGAGCGCGTCGACCGACCGCGCGGCGCGGAGGGCGACAAGCCGCTGCGCGCGTGGATCACGATCGTGTGGGACGACCCGATCAACCTCATGTCCTACGTGACGTACGTGTTTCAGAAGCTGTTCGGCTACCCGCGCGAGAAGGCGGAACGGCTCATGCTCGACGTGCACACCAAGGGGAAAGCCGTCGTGTCGTCCGGCACGCGCGAGCAGATGGAGTTCGACGTCGCGCGACTGCACGGCGCCGGGCTCTGGGCAACCCTGCAGCAGGACTGACGTGGCGCGCGGGTTCCGGCGTACGCGCAAGGGTTTGTCCGCCACGTTCGCGGCTGCCGAGGCTGAGTTGCTGCGCGGGGTCGCGACGAACCTGCTCGACGTGTTGCAGACATTGCCCGCCGAAGACCCCGCGGTCGGGCGGCTGTTGCCCGACGGCTATCGCGACGACCCGAAGGCGGCCGCGGAACTGCGCTCGCTGATCCAGGACGACCTCGTCGCGGGTAAGCGGCGGGCGGCCATGACGGTCCTCGGCTCCCTGCCGCAGGCCGGCGGCCGCATCCTGCTCGACGACGATCGGGCCGAGCAGTGGCTCGCGATGCTCAACGACGCGCGACTGGCGCTCGGCACGCGCCTTGCCGTGACGCAGGACGACGACGACGCGCGCTGGTCGACTGCGGACGACGCCACGCAGGTGGCGTACGAGCTCTACCGCTGGCTTGGCTGGCTGCAAGAGGGTTTGGTCGAGGCGCTGGCGCCTTAGCCGCGCCGCCGCCCGAACTCCGGCGGGACGTCCAACCGCGGCCCGGTGACATAGACCTCCGTGGCGGTCGCCGTGACGAGCGTGCGCATGATGACGAGGACCGCGACGAAGCTCGCCAGCACGCCGATGCTCGCGCCGCGATGGATAGCCAGCCCGATGAGGATCGCGGCGGGCTCGGCCAGCGCGATCGCGAAGACCGTGCCGAAGTGCGCCCGTGCGACGCGCACGGCGTGGGCAGCCGCGACGAGAACCCGCGGATCGTTCTCCAGCGCGATGCGTTGCGGCGCCACGAGGATGAACGCCGAGACGAGCGCGAACAACGGGACTCGCGCGAGCTGCCCGGCGATCGTGAGCTGCAACGCGTCATCGGTGCCCGCCTGCGCGAGCGCGTTGCCGCGCGAGAGCGCGAGCAGCAGGCCGATCGAGGTGACGAAGGCAAGCATCTCGAGCAGCGTGTATCGCGAGCCGGCGCGGATCTGCGCGACCGCGCGTCGGGCCGAGCCGCGGAGTGTCGCGGTGTGTTCCGCGGTGACCGGCGGTTGCCGGCGCGCGCCGAGGTTGGCGATGAGCGCGAGCAGGATCCAGTTCTGCGCGAGGAGTGCGACGACGGCGAACGCCGGCGCGCGGAACGCCGCAACGAGAAGAACCGGTGTCCACGACAGCACGGCCAGCAGCCACGGTCGCCAGCCGGCCCGGCGTAGCGTCGAAAACGCGCCGCTGATCGCCGAGGCAAGCATCGCGCCAAGATAGCCTCGGGCGGTGCTCGCTTTAGACCGTCAGACCTACGACGCGATCGTCGCGCATGCGCGTCGTGACCACCCCGACGAGGCGTGCGGGATCGTCGCGGGCCGCGACGGCCGGCCCACGCGGATCATCCCCATGGCCAACGCGGCGCGCTCGCCGACGTTCTACGAGTTCGAGGCGCGCGAGCAACTCCGCGTCTTCACCGACATCGAGGACGCGGGCGAGGATCTCTACGTCATCTACCACTCGCACACCGCTACGGAGGCCTATCCGAGCCGCACCGACGTGCGCATCGCGGGCTACCCGGAGGCGCACTACGTGGTCGTCTCGACCCGCGACCCGCAGGCGGTGGAGTTTCGCAGCTTTCGCATCAACGACGGCGTCGTGACCGAGGAGCCGGTACGGGTGGAAGACGGCTCGGTCGGCGCGGCGGTCTCGGCGTAGGGAATCCGCTCACCCGGGCCGCGCGTTGTCGCAAATGGTCACGCGTCATATCTCTGGAGGACTCCGACAATGCCCGTGCAGGTGCGCATCCCGACGATCCTGCGCAGCTACACCGGCGGCGAGAAGCACGTCGAGGCCGATGGCGCGACGGTCGGCCAGCTGCTCGCCGACCTCGATGCGCGTTACGCCGGGATCCGCGATCGCCTTGTCGGCGACGACGGCGGGCTGCACCGGTTCGTCAACGTCTACGTCAACGACGAGGA
>JBHELW010000021.1:0-3207 GCA_046262915.1 Mycobacteriales bacterium
CGGGCGGCTCAGCGAGGCGGCGAGGCGCGCCGCGGCGGCGCCCGGGTCGCTGTCGCCGGTGATCGGCCGCCCGACGACGAGCAGGTCGGCGCCGTCGGCGAGCGCCTGCTGCGGAGTCGCGATGCGCGCCTGGTCGTCGGCCGACGCGCCGGCCGGCCGGACCCCGGGCGTGATCAGCGTGATCTCCGGGCCGACCTCCCGGCGTATCACCGAGACTTCGTGCGGACTGCACACCAGTGCCCGCGCGCCAGCCGTGACCGCGACGTTGGCGAGCCGGCATGCGGTGTCGAGCGGATTGTCTGCGAAGCCGACCGCGCGCAGCCCCTCGGCAGAGAGCGACGTGAGCACGGTCACCCCGGCGATCGCCACGTCGGGAGCGGCCTCGACCGCCGCGCGCACCATGTCGGCACCGCCGGCGGCGTGCACCGTGACGTACGTCGGACGCAACCGCGCGACCGACCGTGCGGCGCCCGCGACGGTGGCCGGGATGTCGTGCAGCTTGAGGTCGAGGAAGAGGTCGAGCCCGGTGCCACCCCGCACGGCGTCGACCATCGACGGCCCGTGCCGACAGAAAAGCTCGAGCCCGATCTTCAGGCACGTCACGTAGCGCTGCACGGCCTGGGCCCAACCGGCAGCCGTCTCGACGTTGCGCGCGTCGAGCGCGACCGCGATCGGCGCCCGCGCAACCGCGGCGCGGCCCTGCGTCGTCACGACTCCCCCTCGAGTGCGGCATCTGCGCCCGGCGGTTCGGCGTCCTCGGGCAGGTAGACCTCGGGCGGGCGGTGCGCACGGCCGATGACGTCGCCGAGCTTGGTCACGCCGCGCGCCGCCAGCGCCGCACGCAGCTCGTCGAGGATCCGGATGGGTGCGTTGGGGTCACCGAAGATCGTCGTGCCGACCGCTACCGCGGAAGCGCCGGCGAGGATGAACTCCAGCGCGTCGAGACCCGTGCGGATCCCGCCCATGCCGATGATCGGGACCTCGGGCATCGCGGCATGCACCTGCCACACGCAGCGCACGGCGACCGGACGGATCGCGGGGCCGGACAGGCCACCAGTCACGCCGGCCAGCACCGGGCGCATCGTCGTCGTGTCGATGACGAGCCCGAGGAGCGTGTTGACGAGCGAGAGCCCGTCGGCGCCGGCGCGGACCACCGCGTGTGCGACGTCGACGATGCTCGTCACATCCGGCGTGAGCTTCGCGAACACGGGCACCGTCGACGCGCGCTTCACCGCCTGCACGACGTTGGCCGCGGCCTTCGGGTCACACGCGAACACCTGGCCGCGCTCGGCAACGTTGGGGCAGGAGATGTTGACCTCGATCATCGACAGGCCGGGTCGGCCGCGCAGCTTCGCCGCGAGCTTGGAGTACTCGTCGACGCTGGTGCCCGCGATCGACACAACCGCGCGCGCGCCGCGCTCGGCGAGCCAGGGCAGGTCGCGTTCGACGAAGACGTCGATGCCGGGTCCCTGCAGGCCAATGGAGTTGAGCATGCCGCTCGGGGTCTCCGCCATCCGCGGCGTCGCCCGGCCCGCGCGCGGCAGCAGCATCACCGACTTCGTGACGACGGCACCGAGGCGGGTCACGTCGTAGAACTGCCCGAGCTCCTGACCGGCGGCCGCGCACCCGGAGGCGGTGAAGACCGGGTTCGGGAACGTCACGCCGCGCAGCGTCGTCGCGACGTCGACCTCGGCCGCGGCGACCGGCTCGGGGTGGTGCAGCCGGACGTCGCTCATCCCGCTGCTCCCGCGACCGCCGGTGCGCCAAGCGCGTCGGCCGGCACTGTGCCCAGGGCGTCCCAGCGCACGGCGTCCGCCATGAACACCGGCCCCTCGACGCACGAGCGCACCATGCGCGTCTGCCCGTCCTCGCCGCGCGCCGGCAGGACGCACGTCATGCATACGCCGATGCCGCAGGCCATCGACTCCTCGACGGCGACCTGGCACGGGATGCCGTGGTCGGCCGCGATATCCGCGACCGCGCGCAGCATCGCCATCGGGCCGCAGGAGTAGACGACATCCGACTGCGTGCGCGCGAGCACGCCCGGGAGCACGTCGGAGACGCGGCCGGGCTCCCCCACGGACCCGTCCTCGGTGGTGAAGACGACCGAGGTGCTCATGCGCTTCGCGTCCAGCGCGCCGAAGAGCCGCTCCTGGTTCGCCGCGCCGACGACGAAGTCGACGCGGCACCCCTTGCCGCGCAGCGCCTCCGCGAGCGGGAAGAGCGGCGCGGTGCCATAGCCGCCACCGACCAGCGTGCAGACCGCCGGTTGCAGCGGCAGCTTGAACGGCCGGCCGAGCGGGCCGACGACGTCGATCGGGTCGTGCGCGCGCTGCCGCGCGAGCCACGCGGTGCCGCTGCCGGTGACCGAGAAGATGAACTCGACTGTGCCACCGTAGACGCCGCGCTCCTTGACGGAGTAGATGGAGAACGCGCGGCGCAGCAGCATCGCCGACTCGTCACCGCCCACCGCCACCGCGACGAACTGCCCGGGTCGCGTCTGCTCGGCGATGCCGGGCGCGACGACCGTCATCGAGTGGTAGGCGCCGACCCGCTTCAGCGTCAGCACCTCGCCGGTGACCTGCACTGGGGGCATTAGCGCGCCCGCTGGGCGTTGAGGACCGCGTGGTGTTGCTGCAGGGGCTGGACGCCGATCTCGCCGCGGGTCAGTGCTTCGATGCCCTGCACGCAGGCCGCCGCACCGGAGATCGTCGTGATGCACGGCGTGCCGGTCGCGACCGCGGCGGTGCGGATCTCATAGCCGTCGAGCCGATGACCGCGACTCCCGAACGGGGTGTTGATCACGAGGTCGACTTCACCGGCGAGGATCTTGTCGACGACGTTGTCGGCGCCTTCGCTGAGCTTGCGCACGACCGTGACCGCGACGCCGTTGCGCCGCAGCACCTCCGCGGTGCCGTCGGTCGCGAGCACCTCGAAGCCGAGGTCGGAGAGTCGCTTCACCGGGAAGATCATGGCCCGCTTGTGCCGGTCGGCGACAGAGACGAAGACCGTGCCCTTGGTCGGCAGCGACCCGTAAGCCGCAGCCTGCGACTTCGCGTAGGCCGTGCCGAAGCTCGCGTCGATGCCCATGACCTCGCCCGTCGACTTCATCTCCGGCCCGAGCACGGTGTCGACGCCGGCGAACCGGCTGAACGGCAGCACGGCCTCCTTCACCGCGATGTGGCTGCCGTCCGGCATGTCCGCGCC
>JBHELW010000022.1:0-4328 GCA_046262915.1 Mycobacteriales bacterium
TGTGGCGTCGTTCTCCGTCTTGCGCAGCCAGCACTGCTGTGGCCCGACGTCCGGCGTGACGTAGTACGGCAGGCTGCTCGCGACGCCACGCACGCTTGCCGTGGCGGTTGCGTCGACTGATGTCGAGCGGAAACCGATGACCGTCGCGAGACCGAAGGTGACCCGCCGGGGGGGCACGACAACACGGATGCGCTGTCCGTCCAGGGTCGCGGGCGCGCCCGCGGCGTTGGTGATCGTGATCTCGCCGTTCGCGGGATCGCCGTCGCTGTCCCATGCACCCAGCGGCAGGTTCTCGCCGGTCGGCAGGTTGCGGCGGAGGTAGTCGATGGCGGTGACGCGTGCGGCCGCGGCGTTGGGGAGGTCCTGCGCGCCGGCGAGTGCCGCGAAGTCCGCGTCGGTCTGGGTGGCCCGCCGCGTGTGGTACGCCGACCCGATGTCGACGACGAGCGCCCCTACCGCGAACAACGTGACGCTGAGCAGGGCGACCATGACGGCGATCACGCCGCTGTCGTCGCGCTGGCGGGCGCGCAGGGTGTTCACGCCGTACAGCTCGTCTGCGAGCCGACGCGTTCGACGCGGGCCCGACCGGTCTGCGTCAGGCTGAGCGAGCTGGACACGAGCGGCAGCCACGAGATGAGAGACAGGTCGACCGTGTGGTGGACCTCGACGACGACCTCGCTACCGACTCGGGGGGCGCCGGAGTAGTACATCTCGAGCCCCGGCGTGGCGAACTGGGCGCCGGTGCCGCGGCTTTTCGTCGTAGCGGCCCAGCTCGCGCAGTCGTCCACGCCGACCGCAGCCAGGCGGGCGCCCTCGCGGGCGGCGTGCGCCGCGGCCTGCTCGCGGAAGAGCGCGAAACCGAACGCGATCATCCCGAACAACATCGGGAAGAGGAGCACGGCGACAAGCGCGAACTCGACGGCCGCGGCGCCGCGGTCGCCCACGGTGGCCGCGCGCGCGCGTGGACCCCGCACCTGCGACTCCCAACCGGCACCGGTAGCGCCCCAGCCATTGTCCAACCCTGGGTTATCGGCCGATTCGGGCTGGCGCCAAAGGATCAGCCGGCGGCGACCGCCGCGAGGACACGGGCGCGGACGTCTGCTCGCGCCCACTGCCGCCAGTTGCCGGCGACGCGCAGCGCCGCGGCGCAGGCGAGGGGTAGCCCCACGAGCAGGGGCAGCCACCAGTCGCGGGCGTAGGCCGTCGCGGCGAACAGCAGGCCCAGCAGCGTGGTTTCCGTCGCGAGGCGGACGGAGTAGACCGCCATCGCGCCGGGCGGCGCGGGCGCGTCGCGCGGGCCGCGCAGGTCGGCGCGGTGCGGGCGCGTCACGCTCAGGTGCAGAGCGGTCGCCAGGGCGGTCAACGTCGTCACCGCTACGGCGGAAGCGAGCGCGGTGGCCTCCGCGGCCGCCGGCGCGCCGGGCGCGCGCAGCGCCGCAGCTGCAACGGCGATGAGCACCGGCGCGGCGCACACCTCGGCGAGCACCCAGGTCTTCGCGCGGATCGAGACCTCCGGCGAGTGCGGCAGCGACGCCAGCCACAGCCCGCCGGCCGCGTCGAGGCAGAACACGTTGACGCCGTAGAGCAGCGCGGCGCCGGACGCGACGACGCCGGGGAGGACCGGCAGGCGCAGCCACTCGACGTGCGCGACGACGGCGACGGCCGCGGGCACGATCGAGAGGACCAGGAGCCCGCGTCGTAGCGGCGTCGCCCGCCAGACGCTGCGTCGGTCGATCGCGGCGAGCGCGCGCAGTGATCCCGCCGGCAGCGCTCGCCGCCGCAGCCGCCGGGCGTCGCGATGGGCACCCAGGTCGCCCGGCCGCCGTAGCGCCCAGTCGCACGCGCGCACGCCGAGGACGGCCGCGATGGCGGTGAGTACGACGAGAGCTGCGGTGGGTCCCGCCCAGCCGCCGACGTCGCCGGCTGCCCCGCGGACCTCCGTCGAGACGACGACGCGGACCGGGCTGCGGTCGAGGAGAGTCGTGACGGACGTCGCGCGAATCGCCAGCAGCAGGACTGCAGCGCCCGCCGCGACAACCGCGTGCAGCACCCGGCGACCTGAACGCTGCTGCCGGACACCGACAACGACCCACGCGATCAGCTGCCCGGCGACCGTGGCGAACACGACGAACGCCAGCAACGTCGTAAGGGCGAGCGGCAGCCAGCGCCCGACGCCGATGAAGTACGACGTCGTCGTCATCAGGGCGATCAGCTGCGACATCCACGCCACGTTGAGCGGCGCCACGGCGAGTCCCCCGAGGAACTGGGTGGCCGGCCGCACGGGGTACGGCGTGAGCTGGTCGGGCGGGAAGATGTCGTAGCCGCCGCCCGCGGCGAGCGGCGCGACGACGGCGAGCACGGCGAAGCCGAGGAAGACGGTCGGCGCGAGCAGCAGGGCGTCGAAGCGCAGCTCCGGGGGCAGCCGCGCTCCACTCAGCGCGCCGCCCACGATGGCGAGCGGAAACAGCAGCGCGAGGACGACGAGCCCCCGGCGGGTGCGTTGCGAACGCACCATGTGCCAGCGCAGCGCGATCAGCGCACGCAGTTGAGTGACGCCGGTCGCCGAACCCACGACGGCGGTCATCCGAGCAACGCCCGGTAGCGATCGGCGCCGGCGTCGCCGGCGAGGTCCGCAGCGGGTGCGGCGGCCGCGACGGAGCCGGCGCGCAGGACGACTATCTCGTCGCATGCTGCGACCGCGAGCGGCAGCAGGTGCGTGGAGATGAGCGCGCCGGCACCGGCCGCGCGCGCCTCGGCCAGGACGGCGAGCGTCGCGTCGACGCCCAGCGGGTCAACGCCGTCGAACGGCTCGTCGAGGAGCAGCAACGGCGGCCGGTGGAACGCGGCGAGGACGACCGAGAGTCGCCGCCCCATGCCGTGCGAGAACCCCGCCGTCACGCGGTCCGCATCCGCGCGCAGCTCGAACCGATCCAGTAGCTCCTCCGCGCGGTCCTCCCAGCCGGGGGCGAGGGCGCGCAGCCGGGCGGAGAGCGCGAGATGCTCCCACGCGGTGGCGCGCGGGATGAGGCCCCCGACGTCGGGGCAGTAGCCGACGCGCGCGCGCACTGCGGCCGGGTCGGCCCGAGCGTCGACGCCCGCGACAACGACCCGGCCACCGGTCGCGGGCAGCACGCCCGCGAGCACGCGCAACGTCGTCGACTTGCCAGCGCCGTTGCGCCCGACGAGGCCGACGGCAGCCCCCGGCCGGACCGACAGCGTGAGGCCTTCGATCGCGCGCACCGCACCGAAGTGGACGGTCAGGTCCTCGACGTCGAGTGCCACGGTCACGGGACGCCGCGCTGTTGGGTCAGGAGTAGATGGCCGCGACGTCGGCGGCGAACTCCTCCATCACGACGTTGCGCTTGAGCTTGAGGCTCGGGGTCATCTGGCCACCGGCTTCGGTGAAGTCGACGCCGAGGATGCGGAAGCTCTTGATCGCCTCGGCCTTAGACACGGCCTTGTTGGCCTCGTCGATGCCCTCTTGGATAGCGGCGCGCAGGTCCGGGTCATCGCGCAGGTCTTCGGCGGTTGCGCCCGCGGGCTTGCCGTGCGCCGTGTTCCACGCCGGCAGCGCCTCGGCGTCGATAGTCACCAAGCACCCGATAAACGGCTGCTGGTCGCCGACGACGATGCACTGGCTGACGAGTGGGTGCGCGCGCAGTCGGTCCTCCAGGACGGCGGGCGCGACGTTCTTGCCGCCCGCCGTGACGATGAGCTCCTTCTTCCGGCCGGTGATCTTGAGGAAGCCGTCGTGGTCGATCTCGCCGATGTCGCCCGTGCGGAACCAGCCATCCGCTGCGATCACCTCTGCCGTGGCGGCGTCGTTGTGCCAATAGCCCGCGAAGATGTGACCACCGCGGAGCAGGACCTCGCCGTCCTCGGCGATGCGGACGCTCGCGCCGGGGACCGGCCGGCCGACGGTGCCGACCTTGTGCGCGCTCGGCAGGTTGAGCGTGCCGCCCGCGGAGGTCTCCGTCAGTCCGTAGCCCTCGAGGACGATGACGCCGATGCCGCGGAAGAAGTGGCCGAGCCGCTCGCCGAGTGGGGCACCGCCGGAGATGCAGTAGTGCACCTGACCGCCGAGGGCCGCGCGCAGCTTGCCGAAGACCAGCCGGTCGAAGACCGCATGCTGGGCGCGCAGTGCCAGGCCGGCCCCGCCCCGCTCCAACGCCTGGCTGTAAGAGATAGCGACCTTCTCGGCGCGGTCGAAGATCGCGCCCTTGCCGTCCGCGTGCGCCTTCTGCCGGGAGGCGTTGTAGACCTTTTCGAACACCCGCGGGACCGAGAGCAGGAACGTCGGGTGGAACGCGGCGAGGTCGGGCAGCAGG
>JBHELW010000023.1:0-5306 GCA_046262915.1 Mycobacteriales bacterium
GTCATCGGTTTCCGCTCGACATCAGTCGACGCAACCGCCACGGCAAGCGTGCGTGGCGTCGCGAGCAGCCTGCCGTACTACGTCACGCCGGACGTCGGGCCACAGCAGTGCTGGCTGCGCAAGACGGAGAACGACGCCACACCTGTTCGCGCGGCACTGCTCGCCCAGCCCGCGTCGCCAACGATCTCCGGGATCGACCCGACATCCGGACCGGAGCGTACGGCGACACGCGTCACGATCACCGGGACGGGGTTTGACCCCAGCAGTGGCGCAACCGACGTGCTCTTCAACAACCGCACGCCGGCACAGGTCGTCAGCGTCACGGCGACGGAGATCGTCGCGGAGACGCCGCTGCTCCCCGCCGGAGTTGCGCGCGTCGTCGTGACCACCCCGGCCGGCGCCAGCAACACCGTCGACTTCACGTTCACCGCGCAGACCGCGCCCGCGCCGACGCTGACGACAGTCTCGCCCGGCAGCGGGCCGGAGCTCACCGGCACCGCGTTCACCCTGACCGGCAACGGGTTCGTCGGCACGAACATCCAGGTCGAGTTCGGCGGCACGCCGGCGACCGGGGTCGTCGTGACCAGCCGCGGCACGCTGACCGGCGTCACGCCCGCTTCGGTTCCTGCCGGCGCGGTGGCGGTGCACCTCTTTGCCGACGGCATCCCCAGCGGCAACACCGTCCCGTTCACGTTCACGCCCGCGGCCCTCGGCCCGCCGCCGGTCGTCACCTCGATCGCGCCGACCAGCGGTCCGGAAGCGGGCGGCACCGTCTTGACCGTCCGCGGCACCGACTTCGCCGGCGTGCCGGCGGTCTACTTCGGCGGCGTCGTCGCGCCGACCACGGTGGTCAGCCCACAGGAGCTCACAGCCGTCGCGCCGGCCGGCGTCGGCGTCGTCGACGTCACCGTCGTAGCCGACGGTGGGACGAGCGCGGTCTTCCCGGGTGACCGCTTCACGTATGTCCCGGCTCCGCTGGACATCTGCGGTGGCGAGTCGGGCCAGCGCGGCTACGTCGACGTGCCGCGCGCCGACGGCGGCGGCATGGTCGGCAACATCGCCCGCGGCCTGGACCACGCCCTGCTGGCGTACGGGGCCGTGCCCAGCGGCTTCCCGACGTGCGCGGGCCTGCCGGGCGCGGTGGCCGGCACGAACTGCCTCGAGACCGACGAGCGCGTGAGCGGGGAAACCCTGCGCAAGGGCTTCTTCGACCCCGGGGGCCGCATGCGGCGTGTCCTCGGCGGCGCCGACCGGGTCGGCAGCATCGGCCCGTTCGACGACGTCGACATCGACACGCTCGCCGACTTCGTCGACCCGAGCTTCGGCACGGTCAACGACCTCATCGCGGCGTTCAACGACCCGGCCCGCACGCCGATCCCCGGCTGGCTGCGCCCCGAGATTGCCCTGTGCCCCCGGTTCTCGGTCGTGCCGGTCCTCAACGTCCCGCCGTCGGGCCCGCGGCCGAACAAGACCTACCCGATCGTCGGTTTCAAGGGCCTGTTCATCGACGATGTGCCCGACGCGACGACGGACCGCGGCTTCGTGCTCCCGGGCGCCTCCGGCAACGTCAAGGGGATGGCCGGCTGGGTCTTCGACCTCGGCTACGTCGCTGGCGTGCTCCCGGCCGGGGACTTCCCCACGGTCGACTACGTCGGAGGTCCCAAGGTGATCGCGCTTGTGGAGTAGCCAAAACCGGCCGAAGAGACACGGAAGCACCTACGACGGAAAGGGCCGGGGATGGGTCGCCGCACCGTTCTGCTGATCGCCGCTGTGGTCCTCGCGGCTCTCGGGACGCTGCTGGTCTTCGCCTACGTGCACAACGTCGACAACCGCGCGCTGGCCAAGCAGCAGCCCGTACGCGTCCTCGTCGCCAAGACCCGGATCACCGCCGGGACGCGAGCCGCCGACGCGGCCAGCCGCGGGGACTTCGAGCTGCGGGAGCTGCCGCGGGCGGCTGTCGCGGCCTCGGCGCTCTCCGACATCGAGCCGGTGAAGGACCAGGTCGCCATCTCCGACATCTTCGCGGGCGAGCAGATCCTCTCGGTGAAGTTCGCCGCGGTCGGGTCGAGCACCGGTCCCCTGTCCGTGCCGGCCGGCAAGATCGCGGTCGCGGTGCAGGTCGGTGACCCCGAGCGAGTGGCTGGATTCGTCCAGCCCGGGGCGTTCGTCGCCGTGTTCGCGACGATCCAGCCGAGCACGGTCGGCGGCGGGGCCGCCGCGCAGTTCACCAAGTTGCTGCTGCCGCGGGTCCAGGTGATCGGCGTCGGGCCCGCGACGCTCCGTTCGCCCGACGCGGCATCGGGGCAGACCGGAGAGGCGACGTCGGCGATCCTCACGCTGGCGCTGGACCAGATGGAGGCGCAACGCACGATCCTGGCGAGCCAGGCGGGCCGGCTGTACTTCGCGCTGCTCACCCCGGACTCGCGCGTCGGCCGCGCTCCCGCCGTAGACCTGCGAAACCTCTTCCCCTGATGCGGAGCGTTGCTTGATCGTCGTTGTCGAGCCGGACCCGATCTACGCGGAGTCGCTGCGCGGCTCGGCGGGGTCGGACAGTCGCGTCTGGCCCGACATGAACCAGCTACGCCGCCACTTGCGGGAGAAGGAGGACGTCGACGTCGTCGTCCTCGGGCCGCACGTCGACCAAGCGGCGGCGCTCGAGCTCGCCGAGAACATGCGGCTGGCGCGGCCCAACCTCGGCGTCGTCCTCGTCCGCCAGCGGGTCGACACGACGTTGCTCACCGACGCGCTCCGCGCCGGTGTGCGCGAGGTCGTCAAGGAGCGCGACCTCACCGGTGTCCACCAGGCGGTGGCGCGCGCGCTCGACGTCGCCCGCGGCATCCGCCAGGCCGCCGGTCAGGCGCCGCTCGAGTCGGAAACCCGGGAGCTCGGCCGGCTGGTCACGGTTTTCTCCGCCAAGGGCGGCGCCGGCAAGACGACCCTCGCGACGAACCTCGCGGTCGCGCTGGCGGACAACGGTCGGCGCAACGTCTGCCTCGTCGACCTCGACCTCGCCTTCGGCGACGTCGCGATTGCGTTGCAGCTGTTTCCCGCGCACACGCTCGCCGACATCGTCCCCCTGGGCGAGTCGCTCGACGAGACCGCGGTCGCGTCGTTGCTGACTCCGCATTCGCCCGGCCTGACGACGTTGGTTGCGCCAGTGGAGCCCGGCGCGGCCGAGGCCATTCCCGCACCTCAGGTTGCCCGCGTGCTGCGACTGCTCAAGCGGATGTTCGACGCGGTCATCGTTGACACGCCGCCGGCGTTCACCGACCACGTGCTCGCCGCGTTCGACGAGAGCGACTACGCGGCGCTGCTCGCCACTCTCGACATCCCCGCACTGAAGAACCTCAAGCTGACTCTCGAGACGCTGGACCTGCTCAACTACCCGCGCGACCGTTGGCGTGTCGTCCTCAACCGCGCCGACTCGAAGGTCGGGTTGCAGATGTCGGAGGTCGAGAAGACCCTCCGGGCGCCGATCACGCTGTTCATCCCGTCGTCGGTACAGGTGCCGTCGACGATCAACCGCGGGGTGCCGATCGTGCTGGACGAACCCGACCATCCAGTCAGCGTCGCGATCCGGCAGTTCGCCGAAACACAGCTCGGCGACGTCGCCGCCAACGCCCGACCCATCCCGATCCCGCTGCGCAAGGACCGGCGCGTGTTCGGCCGGAGCTTCCTGCGCCGGATGGAGCGCAAGTCATGACCCTCGCCGACCGCCTCGCGCAGGCGAAGCAGAGCAAGACGCCCGTCGCGACCGAGGACTACGCCACCGGCGGCGAGCCGCGGCGGGAGCAGCGCCACGTCGACCCGTTCGCCGACGTCAAGCGCAGCGTCCACCAGACCTTGCTCGATGCGTTGGGCCCCAAGCTCTACGACGCGCGGATGCCGCAGTCCGAGCTCGAGGGGCGAGTGCGCGCCACCCTGCAAGAAGTGCTCCAGGCGGAGGAGACCCCGCTCAGTACCGCCGACCGCGCCCGCATCGCGCAGGAGATCGCCGACGACATCCTCGGTTACGGCCCGCTCGAGCCGTACCTGCGCGACCCCGACGTGACCGAGGTCATGGTCAACGGACCCGGGTCGATCTACGTCGAGCGAGACGGCAAGCTGCACCCGGTCGACGCGAGCTTCGCCGACGAGGCGCACCTGCGGCGGACCATCGAGAAGATCGTCGCGCGGGTCGGCCGGCGTATCGACGAGGCGAGCCCGATGGTCGACGCGCGCCTGCCGGATGGCAGCCGCGTCAATGCCGTGCTGCCGCCGCTGGCGCTGGACGGTCCGGTGCTCACCATCCGCAAGTTCTCGCCGGACCCCTACCACGTCGAGGATCTGATCGGCTTCGGCACGTTCACCCGCCAGGTCGCCGACTTCCTCGCGAAGTGCGTGGAGGGCCGGCTCAACGTGCTCGTCTCCGGCGGCACCGGCGTCGGCAAGACGACCACGCTCAACGTGCTGTCGTCGTTCATCCCTGAAGACGAGCGGATCATCACGATCGAGGACGCGGCCGAGCTGCGCCTCGACCAGGAGCACGTCATCCGGCTAGAGGCCCGTCCGGCCAACATCGAAGGCCGCGGCGAGGTGCGCATCCGCGACCTCGTGCGCAACGCCCTGCGCATGCGCCCGGACCGCATCGTCGTCGGCGAGGTCCGCGACGCCGCCGCGCTTGACATGCTGCAGGCCATGAACACCGGCCACGACGGCTCCATCTGCACCGTCCACGCCAACACCCCGCGGGACGCCTTGTCTCGTCTCGAGACGATGGTGCTGATGGGTGGTGTCGACCTCCCGATCCGCGCGATCCGCGAGCAGGTGGCGAGCGCCATCGACGTCATCGTCCATCAGACGCGGTTCAAAGACGGCAGCCGCCGGCTCACCCACGTCACCGAAGTCGGCCGGATGGAGGGCGACGTCATCACGCTGCAGGACGTCTACCTCTTCGACTACGGCATGGGCGTCGACGAGCACGGACGCACGCGCGGCACGTTGAAGTCGGTGGGACTGCGCCCAGCGTTCCTGGACCGGCTGCTCGACCACGGGATCAGCCTCGACCCGTCCTTCTTCGCCTTCGAGAAGTTCTCGCGATGACCGCCCGGGTCCACCGGGCGAGAAGGCGGCTCGCGCTCACGCTCGGCGCGTTCGTGGCGGTGGCCGGGATCAGCCAAGCGCCCGGCGCGCTGGCGCAGCCGCAGCCGGGCGCGTCCGGTCGCATCAGCGACATCCGCGTCAGCGGGGCGACGATCCGCCTCGTGTTCTCGGTGCCCGGGCTGGCGCCCGGAGCGACCGTGGATCCGGGCACCGTCGGCGTTCGC
>JBHELW010000024.1:0-1621 GCA_046262915.1 Mycobacteriales bacterium
CTCCGGTGCGCGCCGCGAGTACCCACCCGGGCACGACGACGATGGTGTGCAGCCGGCTCACGCTGCCCGGTCACCAGCTCGACCTGCCGGGTCAGCTCGTGGCGTTCACGGTGGCCGGCGCGCGCGCGGGCGCGGCGCGCAGTGGCCGGGACGGCCGGGTCTGTGTCCCGTACGTCCCGAAGGCGCCAGGTTCGAAGCGGCTCACGGCGCACTTCGCGGGCACGCTCGCCTATCTGCCGAGCCATGCCGTCGGCGTCCTGGCGGTATCGGGCCGCGCCCCGGCCGCACCGCCGCCGCGCGGCTCGCCGACGCGGCCAGGGACGAACCAACCCGCGGTGCGCCCGGCGCCAAAGTCGGCCCCGGTGCAGGCGCCCGCCGCCGCACAACAGGCCGCCCCTGCCGCGCAAGCCGCGCAGGCGCAGGCACAAGCACAGGCCCACGCGCAGGCGCAGCAGCAGGTACAGGCGGTTGTCGTGCCCCAGGTCCAGGAGCAACTGCAGCTCGGCTACGCCGACAACGGCCGCAGCGGCAGCGAACTGTCGATGCGACGTTACCAACCACACCGACGCCGCCAGCCCTATGACGTTGCCGCACCGCTGCTGTTGGGCGCCACGGCGGTTGCGTTCGGCGTAGCCCTGACGTGTGCGGCCCCAGTCGTCGCGACGGCACGAACCCGGAGGCCGCGAACGCCGTCATAACAGCCGGCAGGGTCCGCACCCAGCAGCGCCTGCCGGAGGTGCTGTGTGGCGGTGGCGGGGTCGATCGCGGTGACCGACGCCGACGTCCGGCGATGGCTGACGTTGCTACGCCGGCCGGACCGGCTCGTCGACCCGCAGCTCGTCGCGTTGATGCATGCGCGCGGTGACGCCGCGCCCGGCGAGGCGGTGGGCAAGTCCGCGGCCGCGTTCTTGCACAGCGCGATCGAGTCACTGCGCCCCGGCGGGGATGCCGGCCGCGAGGAGGAGCTGCCCTACCGCGTGCTGCACACGTGCTTCGTCCAGCAGCAGAAACTGTTCCAGGCCGCGAATCGCCTCGGCATGTCCGAGCGCCAGCTCAGCCGAGAACGCGCGTGGGCAATCAGCCTGCTTCGCTCGGAACTTGAGCGCGACCCCGGCGCGTCGCCGGCAGCGACGCGGCCGGGGGAGCCGCTGCCTCGAATCGAGGCGTACCTGCGTCGGCCTGCCGTGACTGACGCCATACGCGCCGCGCTCGCGACGCACCGTCAGGTGGTCGTCACCGGCGCAGCCGGTGTCGGGAAGACCTCCCTCGTCGCCGAGCTCGCCGCCGTGGCGGACAGCCCGGTCCTCTGGTACCGGCTCCGGCCCGGAGTCAACGACACGTTGAGCGCTCTGCTGCTCGAGCTCTCCGATCATCTGGCGCAGTACGGCGAACCGCGCACCGCGGCCTACGTCGCAAAGTCGCTGCCCGCCGTCGACTTTGCGATCGTCAGTCGGCTGGCGATCAAGTCACTCGCGACGGCCGCGCATGTCATCGTCATCGACGACGCGCATGTCGCGATGGACGCGCCGTTGCGCAGCTTCCTCGACGAGGCGGCCGCGCGTAGTGGGTTGCTTCGCGTTGTCTGGGTGACCCGCCACCTCGACCTCGTGACTGCAGAGCG
>JBHELW010000025.1:0-1046 GCA_046262915.1 Mycobacteriales bacterium
GACGTTGCAGTTGGCGTCGCAGGTCTGGCCGGCGGTGCCGGAGACGGTGTTCCCGAGCGGCGTCTTGAAGGCGAGGCTGCCGCCGGTGACGCTCCCACCACCGCCACCACCACCGCCGCCGCCGCCGCCACTGGCGCCACCGCTGCCGCTGCCGCGCTTCGAGATCAGCGCGGTCTGGCGCTGAACCGTCACGCCCGAGCCGGCCGGCGGGGTGACCGTGACCGTCACGCGGCGGTAGTCGTCGGGGTTGCCGTCGGCCGGCGACGTGGCGCTGGCCGCCGTGCAGTAGGGAGGCGCGGTGTCCGCCGCCTTGCCGTCGCCGCCGTCGTCGATCGTGCAGGCCGTGACGGTGGGGGTGTAGGTGACCCCGCGGCGCACGATCTGCCAGCCGTTCGCCGCATTGCCATCGGCGTCGGCCAGGCCGACCTGGGCCTTCAGGTCGTTGTCGAGCGTGGTGCCCGTGCCGAGGTCGGCGTAGGGGGCCTTGCGCGCCGCCTCGATCATCTGGCGGGTCAGGTTGGTAGCGGCCTCGCGCTTGGAGTTGGTCGTCGAAGTCGCGGCCGAGCGGTCGACCAGCACGACCACGCCGAGCACGCCCACGAGCAGCACGACCATGGCCACCATGACCTCGACCACGGTGAAGCCGTATTGGGAACGCGTGATGGAGGGTGCTGGACCCATACCTGGCTTTACTCGGCAGAAGCCCGAAAAAGCCTGATTCCGTGAGCCCGGGGCTCGACGCCCCATTTCAGCGTGATCAAGGGCTCAGGCGCTGCGCAGCCGCCTCATCGCTGCCCCATGAAGACGAGCGTCGACTCCGCGAGCTTGCGGTCGACCGAGGTGACCCAGTACTTGCACTGGGACGGGCACGGCGAGAGGTCGGTGATCGTCGACTGGGCGACCGTGCCGCAGAGGCCGGAGACGACGCCGTTGGCGGTGCGGTCGTAGCGGTCCGTGATCGCCGGGGACGAGGCGCTCGTCGGCGTGCGGTAGATGCGGAAGGTGTCGACGCAGTCGCCGGTCGCCGAGTTGGTCGGGTTGTCGGG
>JBHELW010000026.1:0-8971 GCA_046262915.1 Mycobacteriales bacterium
ACTGCTGGCGTGGGGACGCCCGGCCGCGCCGGGCGCTGCGTTGCTCGACGAGCTCGGGCACGTCGAGGCGTTGCTCGAGGCCGCGCTCGCCGAGGGGCGGACCGCGGGCGCGTACGGGCCAGAAGACCTGCTCGTCGAGCAGTTGCTGCTCGGCAACGAGCGGGTCGCGGAAGCGCTACGTCACCGCGTGCACGACGTGCTCCTCGCCCGCGACCCCGCGGCCACGCTGGTCGGGACCCTGCGCGCCTATCTCGCGACCGGCTCGATCCCGGAAACGGCGCGGCGGGAGATCGTGCACACAAACACCGTGTCGTACCGGCTGGGCCGCGTCCGCGACCTGACCGGCCTCGACCCGCGCGTGCCGACCGACGCCGCGCTGCTCGTCCTCGGTCTCGGCATCAAGGGGAGGGAAACGCCATGACGGCGATGACCGGCCTGATCGGCGGGCAGCCGTTGACGGTTGAGACGATCTTCAACCGGATGCGCACGATCTACGCCGACGGCGAGGTCGTCGACGCGACGGGGCGCACGACCTACGGCGAGCTGTCCGAGCGCATCCTGCGTCTCGTCACCGTGCTGCGCGAGCTCGGCGTGCAGCCGGGCGACCGCGTCGCGAGCTTCGCGAACAACTCAGCGCGGCACTTCGAGCTCTACTACGCCGTCCCGCTCGCCGGCGCCGTCTTGCACATGGTCAATATCCGGCTGCACGACGACCAGATCGACTACATCGTCCGGCACGCGGGCGACTCGCTGCTCATCGCCGACGACGACCTGCTCGATCGGCTCGCGCCGCTGCGTCCGGCGTTCGCCGGCCGCTGTCAGGTGATCGGCATGGACGAGCTCGCGACCCGCGTCGACGCGGCCGCACCGGCCGACGAGCTGGCGAAGCTCGAAGAGGACGACGCGTGTGGCATCTGCTACACGTCGGGCACGACCGGCATGCCTAAGGGCGTCGTCTTCAGCCACCGCGCGACCTACCTGCACGCGATGGCGTGCTGCCTCGCCGACCACCTCGCTATCTCGGAGCGCGACCGCGTTCTCCCGGTCGTGCCGCTCTTCCACGCGTGTGGGTGGGGCCTGCCCTACAGCGCGCCGTTCACCGGCGCCGAGCTCGTGTTCGCGGGCGCGGATACGTCGCCCGAGAACCTCGCGCGGATCATCGAGCAGGAGCGGGTGACCTTCGCTGCGGGCGTGCCGACGATCTGGACCGCATTGCTCCCGCTCGCGCAACGCCGCGCCTTCGACTTCTCGTCGCTGCACACGATCGGTGTCGGCGGCGCGGCCACGCCGCGGCCGCTGATGGCCGCGTGGGACGCCCTCGGCGTACCGATCCTGCAGATCTGGGGGATGACGGAGACGGCACCGGTCGCCTGCGCATCTCGGCCGCGACGTCGCCACCGCGGGCTCTCCGACGACGAGCTGCGCGAGGTGCGGCTGCAGACCGGGACGATCTTCTCCGGCCTCGAGGCCCGCATCGTCGGCGACGACGGCAAGGAGCTGCCCTGGGACGGCGAGTCGGTCGGCGAGCTGGAGTGCCGCGGCCCCTGGGTCGCCACCGGTTACTACGACGAGCCGGCGCTCGGCGACCGCTTCCACGACGGGTGGCTGCGCACGGGTGACATGGCGTTCATGGAGCCGGACGGCTACTTCAAGATCGTCGACCGCAGCAAGGACCTGGTGAAGAGCGGCGGTGAGTGGATCTCGTCGCTCGAGCTCGAAGCGGCGATCATGGGCCACCCGCTGGTGCGCGAGGCCGCCGTTGTCGGAGTGAAGTCGACGCGCTGGGACGAGCGCCCTGTTGCGCTCGTCGTGCCGGTCGATGGCGTCGCACCAACGCTCGACGACCTGCGGTCGTTTCTCAGCGGAAGCGTCGCGAAGTGGTGGCTGCCAGACGACGTCGTAGTCGTCGACGAGATCCCGAAGACGAGCGTCGGCAAGTTCGACAAGAAGACAATTCGCGCGCAGCTCGGCGACAAGGTCCTGCCGTGACGCCGGAGGAGTTCGACGTCGTCGCGGACGATGGTGTGCGCCTGCACGTCGCCCAGTGGGCGGGTCGCGCATCGGACGCGCCGCTCGTGCTGGGGATCCATGGGCTCACCTCGAACCGGTTCGGCATGCTGCCGGTCGCGCGCGCGCTCGCGGGCGACGTGACGTTCGTGTCCTACGACGTCCGCGGGCGCGGTCTGTCCGACAAGCCCGCCGACCCAGAGCGCTACGGCCACCGGCGCAACGCCGCGGACGCGGCCGCTGTCCTCGCGCACCTAGGCGCGACCGACGTGGTCGTGGTCGGGCAGTCCAATGGCACGTGGATCGCGGAGCAGCTCGCGGCGCACTATCCGCACCTCGTGCACGCGCTCGTCTTGGGCGATGGCGGCTACTTCCGTGCGCTGCAGCCGGGCGAGGACCCGTTCGAGCGGACCCAGCAGATCATGGGACCGGAGTGGCTCGAGCGGCTGCGGCTGACCTTCCCCTCGACGGAAGCGGTGCTGGAGGGCTTCAAGTCGCTGCCGACGTTCGCCGACTGGTGGACCGACGACGTCGAAACGGTGCTGAGCGCAGGCCTTGTAGAGGTCGACGGCGGTGTTCGGTCGCGCTGCCTCGACGTTGCCGCACTCGTTGACGCGACCGACTACTTCACGGGGACGCCGCACTACGTCCACGCCGACCTGGCGCTCATCACGTGCCCCGTCCATCTCGTCCGGTCGGAGCAGGGGTTTGCGATCTCGCCGGAGACCATGAAACCGATGATCAGCGACGCGGAGGTCGACGAGTTCCACAGCGCGCTGCCGCAGCTGACGGTGGAAATGGTGCCGGCGACCAACCACTACTCGGTCAACTTCGGCGCGGCGGGTGCCGCCGTCATCGCCGAGGCCGTGCGCAAGGCGTTGGCATGAGGCGCGCGCTGCTCGCCGTAGCCCTCGGCGCGCTGGTCGCCACGGCATTGCCCGCGGCGGCGAAGCCGGCGCGCGAGCGGCCGGTCGGCCCGGCGAAGGTGCGGTTCGCGCGAGACTTCCCGAAGCTGGTCGACAGCGAGTGGAAGTTCCCCATGGGGGGATTCGGTGGCGTGCGCCGCCGGGCGCCGCGACGCCACGTGCCGGTGATCTTCGTGCACGGCAACGTCACCGACCAGGGCGACTGGTATCCCGTTCGCGACGACTTCCGGGCCGCCGGGTGGACCGACCAGGAGCTCTGGGGGCTGTCCTACAACGGCATCGAGGCGGAGAACGCCATCGCGCTGACCCGCATGAACCCCGAGGCGATGGCCGAGCGACGCGAGATGGGCAGCGATGGACACGGCCGCATCACCGAGAACGACGTCAACGTCGCCGACGTCTATGCCTTCGTGCGCGCGGTGCAGGCCTACACCGGCTCCCGGCGTTTCTCGATCGTCAGCCACTCATTGGGCGTGACCGTCGCGCGCAAGATGCTCAAGGTGCATCCGGAGCTACGCCGGGATCTTGTCGCCTTCGTTGGCATCGCCGGCGCGAACCACGGCACCTCTCTCTGCCCGCCGGGGACCGAGGGCAACTCGGTGTCGTGCGACGAGATCGCCGCGGGCACTTCGTGGCTGGCGCAGCTCAACGGGGTTGACGGCCGGGACGAGACCTACGGCCCCGCGCGGTGGCTGACGATCCGGGACGGCAGCGGCGCGACGGACCCGGCGTTCCTGGCGACCTACGCCGAGTCGCCGCAGCTGCGCGGCGCCGAGAACCGCACCTATCCGGGCACCTACCACAACGACCTGCGGCTCGACCCGACGATCGTCCGCGCCTACCGGCTCTTCCTCGAAGACGCGGAGCGCCGCTCGGCGAGGACCGCGTCGTAGACCACGCGCTTCGCGACCCTGGCGTCGGCCGCCACCCGGCCGATCGCCTCCTTGCGCGGCACACCCTCTGCTTCCCGCGCTAAGACCAGGGCGGCCAGCTCGCTCGGGTCTCTCGAGCCCGGCGTGTCTGCCGCTCCGGCGACGACCACGGTGATCTCGCCTCTGACCCCCTCGTCAGCCCAGTCCGCGAGTTCCCCAAGGCTGCCGGGACGGATCTCCTCCCACGTCTTCGTCAGCTCGCGGCACGCGGTCGCCGGCCGGTCTGGGCCGAACTCGGACGCGAGGTCACGCAGCATCGCCGCCGCGCGGTGCGGAGCCTCGAAGAACACCAAGGTCCGCGGCTCAGCGGCGAGCTCGGCGAGTCGCCGCCGTCGTTCGCCCGCCTTGCGCGGCAGGAAGCCCTCCATGCACCAGCGGTCGGTCGGCAGGCCACTCACCGCGAGCGCGGCGGTCACCGCCGACGGGCCAGGCACGACGGAGATCCGGATGCCGTCCCCGGCCGCGGCATGGGCGAGCCGGTAACCAGGGTCGGACACCGTCGGCATGCCGCCGTCGGTGATGACCGCGACCGTCTGCCCAGCGCGCAGCGCCCCGAGCAGCTCCGCCGTACGCGCGGTCTCGTTGCCCTCGAAGAGCGAGACCACGCGGTGTGGGTCGACGCCGAGATGCCGCGCCAGCCGGTGCAGCCGCCGGGTGTCTTCCGCGGCGACGATGTCCACCTCAGCGAGCGTCGCCGCCAGCCGCGCCGAGGCGTCGGCGACGTTGCCGATCGGCGCACCGCAGAAGATCAACAGCCCCGCCGGCTCCCGCGACGGCGCCCGCGACCGCGGCGGCATGACGACATCCTGCCAGCCGTGCGTCTATACGATCGGTAGCCCGATTCCCGCCGCTCGCCGGAAGGCCGCAGCTTGTCGACGACGACCTACGCCGAGAGCAGCGCCGAGGCGCTCCCGGAGGTCCAGCCCGAACCCGTCTCCGACCGGCAGCGGCGGCTCGTCCGCCCGATGCCCGACGACATTGTCATGGGCTGGCTAGGACCGCTCGGCGTCACGCTGCTCGCCGCGCTGCTGCGCATCTGGCGGCTCAGCGTGCCCGGCAAACAGGCCTTCGACGAGGTCTACTACGCCTGCGACGCGAACTCGCTGCTGCGTCACGGCGTAGAGGTGCAGCACCTCGACATCAAGCAGGGCTTCTGCGTCGAGACGAACGGCCCGTCGTTCATCGTGCACCCGCACCTCGGTAAGTGGTTCATCGGCATCGGTGAGCGCCTCTTCGGGTTCAACTCGTTCGGCTGGCGCATCTCGTCGGCGATCGTCGGCACGATCATGGTGCTCATCCTGTGCCGCCTCGGCCGGCGGCTCTTTCGCTCGACCCTGCTCGGCTGCCTCGCCGGCCTGCTGCTGACGTTCGACGGTCTGCACTTCGTGCAGAGTCGGATGGCGATGCTCGACATCTTCGTCGCGTTCTGGGTGCTCGCGGCGGTTGCGTGTCTCGTCGTTGACCGCGACGACGCGCGCCGGCGCCTCGCCGACCGCATCGGCGACGGTCCCGTCACGTTTCCCGGACCGAAGCTCGGCTTCCGGTGGTGGCGACTTGCCGCCGGCGTATGCCTCGGTGCCGGGCTCGCGTCGAAGTGGAGCGCGCTCTACTTCGTCGCCATCGGCCTGCTGCTGTCGCTGCTCTGGGATGTCGGCGCGCGGCGCACGGCCGGCATCCCCGCACCGGTGCGGGCGACGCTCTGGCGCGAGGCGCTGCCACTGGTCGGGCTGCTGATCGCCCTGCCCGGTGTGCTCTACGTCGTGTCCTGGGCCGGCTGGTTCGCGAGCTCGGACGGCTGGGATCGGCACTGGGCGCACGGCAACGGGTTGTGGGCCACGTGGCGCGGCTGGTGGCACTACCAATACGAGATCTACCACTTCCACGCGACGCTGAAGGCACCGCACAGCTACCAGTCCCACCCTTGGGGCTGGCTCTTCCTCGCCCGGCCGGTGTCCTACTGGTACACGTCGCCGCAGATGGGCCAGCTCGGCTGCACGGTGCCGCAGTGCTCCAAGGAGGTCCTCGGCATCGGCACGCCCGCGATCTGGTGGGCCTCAGTCGTCGCGCTCGGCGCGATGATCTGGCGTTGGGTGTCGCGGCGCGACTGGCGCGCATCGTTCATCCTGCTGTGCTTCGCGGCGGCCTACCTCCCGTGGTTCCGCGACGACCTGCACCAGCGAACGATGTTCCTCTTCTACGCGCTGCCTGCTGTGCCGTTCATGTGCCTGGCGCTCGCGATGTGCTGCGGGTGGGCGATCGGCGGTCGCGACGCGTCGCGCGACCGGCGGCGCTGGGGCGCGATCGCGGTCGGGATCTACCTCGTGGTCGTGATCGTCAATTTCGCTGGCCTCTACCCGATCCTCGCGGCCAAGGTCATCCCGTACGACTCGTGGCACAAGCGGATGTGGTTCAGCTCCTGGATCTAGGCGTCACGCGGAGATCGGATAGGTGACCGCTTGGACGCGTCCGCTGTCAGTCGAACGACGGGAAGCGCAGCCAGCGCACGACGTGCAGCGCGGCGAGCACGAGCACAAACGCGACCGCGACCGGTGGCGCGAGGTGATCGGCCGCGAGCCGGGTTGCGTGCAGGAGCGGGGGCTGCGCCTCCGGCTCCGCGACGACGGTGGTCGGCGCGGCGAACGGCAGCGCGCTTTGGAAGGTGCCTTCCTCGAACTCTTCCGGGTCGTCGGGGGCCGGCTGCTGCTGCGGTAGCGGGAGCGAGCGCACGCCAGCCGCGGCATCGCGAAAGATCGACCATTGCCGCGCGGCGGCGGCGCGGGCGGCGCCGGGACGCGACACGGACCGGGGGGCAGAGCCGCTACGCCGCGGCGAGGGCGATGGCGATGAGCTCTCGTCGTCGCCGGAGTCCGCGGAGCGCGACGCGGAGGGCGACGCGCTCGCGCTGGCCGAGCGCGACGGCGACGCAGTGCGGCTCACGCTGCGGCTCGGGCTGGGCGACGGCGAGCGGCTCGCGCTGCGGCTGGGGCTGGGCGACGGCGAGCGGCTCTTCGACGGAGACGCCGTCGCCGGCACTGGCCCGGCCGGCGGCGCCGCACCGCCCGCAGCCTGGGCGCGCGCGCCCTGGCCGGTGCCGTTGCTGACGAGGGCGAACAGCACGGCCAGCACGAGCGCGGCGGCGGCACGTCTGCCAACGGCCGCGCGCTGCCGTGCGATGCTCACACCCACACCTGCTTCCTTCGCCCTACAAACGGCTGAGCCTGCCGCGAGAGTCTCGCGGCAGGCTCAGCCACTAGGTCCTACCAGGCGGCGTTACGCCGCCGTTCCTACAGATCCGCAGTCACGGCCATCCGACGACGGGCGACGGTCACCGCACCCGCGGCGCTCAGCAGCAGGGCGCCGCTGAAGCCGACAAGCGTGCCGGTCCCCGTGCGGGGCAACCGCTTCGCCGGCGCGGCGGGAGTGATCTCCGGCACGTTGACGCGTACCAGGCCCGTCAGCGGCACGGTGATCTCGGCGCCGCCACCGGCCTTGCCACTGGCACACGTCGCCGTCACGGCGGCAGTGTTGTGGAACAACCCGGCAGCCGAGTCGAGCGGGATCGACACCTCGACGAACAGCTGTCTGGTGCCGCCCGGTTGGATGTCACCGATGTTGGCGAAGGTGAGCGTCTTCTGGTCGGCCGAGATGCTTGCTGTCGGCGTCGTGCTGAGGATCTTGTACTTGATGCCCGCGTCAACGCGGATCGTGTCGACGACGCGCACGTTCTGCAGCACGCAGTCGAACGGGTTGCGGATCGTGATCGTGTAGGTGAACTTCCCGCCTGCCTTGACCACCTGCGGGTCCGCGGTCTTGGAGACCGGGATCGGGCAGTCGATGCCGCCCTTCGGCACGCGGGCGCGGGCCTCCATGTGACCGATCGCGACGTCCGCGAGGTGGGTCGTCGGGTCCGCGATACCTAGCTTCACGCGGACGATGTCGACCGCGCCGGCGGCGGACGTGCCGTCAGCGGAGACCTCAGCCGGCTTGCTCGGGTCGCCGATCTTCTTTGGCGGCACGCCGATCGTGGCGGTCGCCAGCGGGCCGGCCGGCACGGTGATGCCGTCGTTACCCGTGATGTCCTGCAGCGTGATGATGCGCTGGACCTTGGTGGGGTCCTGCCCGGTCGTGATCGAAACGACCGGCGTGGTCGGGCTGGCCGCGTCGTCCGGCGCGTAACGCATGTAGGCGCTGCCGTTGACCCCGCCGGCCACCGCGCGCAGCACCCACTCGCCGAGCACCTCGACCGTGATCTGGTTGGCGGTGTTCTCGAACAGCGACACCGGCGCCATGATCTGGCGCGTCTCGGACTGCAGCCCGAGGCCGCGGGCGCTGGCGATCGGCTGGCGGTCCGACGTGGTGGCACCAACGAGCGTCGTTGTGGAAAGCGACTGGTTGACCGCGCCGTTCTGCGACTCCGTCGCGACGACGGGGTTGGTCAGGGTGCCACCCGGGCCACCGGCACCGGTGTTGAGGACCTGCACCCGGGCGCTGTAGCCGAGACCGCTGCTGATCGGCTTGCCGAGCACGCAGGTGTTGTTGTTCCAGTTGGCCGCGGCCGCGCCACGGACTGCCTGCGCGTAGGCGACCGGGTTGGCCGGCACTTCGAGGAGGTGCGTGTCGGCCGCGACGCTGGGCGGGGCGGAGACGCGCACCGTGTTGTTGTTGATGACGCTCGGATTCTGGTTCGGCAGAGTCGTGCTGAGCCCGACCTCGAGCCCGGAACCGCGGCCGAAGCTCTTGTTGCCGGCGAGGTTGCCCGCGCCCGGCAGCGACGGCTGCACGACCTCGCCGAAGTCGTTGACGAGCGTGCCGGGCTTCGCGTTCGGGCCGAAGGTAATGCCGCCGGTGCCCTTCGACGCGACGCTGGCACCGGAGAAGGACACCTCGGCGTTCGCCAGCTGCGTCGTGCCCTGCTGCACTGCGTCGACGTGCACGACGGTGCCCGTGGCGTAGCCGGAGAAGTCAGCGCGCGCGAATGGCACTTGCGCCTGCGCCGGACCGGCAAATGGAACGGCCAAGACGGCCACGCCAATTGCGGAAAGAACCGCGAGGGTCTTCTTCACCGAAGTCTCCTGTGTCTCGCCACGCTGACTACGACGACTGGTC
>JBHELW010000027.1:0-9695 GCA_046262915.1 Mycobacteriales bacterium
GTGGTGCCGGCGCGCGTCGTAGTTCAGCGAGAACAGCCCGGGTACGTCGATGTCCAAGTCGCCTAGGTCGCGCCCCGTGACCGGGCTCATCCGGTGGACCACGGAGCGTGCGCCGCCGCCCTGGTTCAGAGGGGCGTAGTAGACGGCGCGACCGTCGAACGCGAGGGTGCCGGACTCGGAGCTGTCGCGATGCGCCAGCTCGAGCGTTCGCAGCTTCTTCAACGGCTTCGGGGCTGCCTCGGCGGTCGACGCGGCGAAGGCTGACCCGAGAAAGGCCGCGGTAACCAGAGTCGCGAGCAGCGCACGACGCGAGTGGGCCACGCGACCGACCGTAGAGCCGTCCGGGCTCTGGCGGCTCGCCAGCGCCACGCCAGTCACTCGCCACTACCGGCGCAGACGAAGCTGCCGTGGATCCCGACCGGTCGGCGCGCCTGACCTCCGGGCTCGGCGGCCAGCGTCACGGGTTCGAGCACGCCGCCGCGGCCTGCTGACAACACCGTCATCGAGGCGGTGCCGCTGTACCAGGACGCGTAGAAACTCGAGTTCGCCGAGACGCGGCGCAGCAAGACCTGCACCACTCGTGGGTAGCGCCCCGGATGTGTGAAGCGCTCGACGTTGATGCTGACGTAGACCGGCAGCCCGTCGACGTCGCCAAGCTCACCGCGAACGAAGAAGTCGTCGACGGCGTACGAGCACTGGAACTCTCGGCGGCTCGTCAGCGCCAGCTCGCCGTAGACCTCGACGGCGCTGGCGCTGGTTCGCACTGCGGCCACGGGCGACGGCGGTGCCGTTGCCGGAGCGCTCGGCGGGTCCGCGAAGGTCAGCTCCGGTGACCGCGCGCATCCTGCGCACCACAGGACGAGGGCGATTGCGCCCAGAGCGCCCTTCATCGCTGACGCGTCGTGCGCGCGAGCACGGCAGCGCCGAAGGCGGCCGACACCACCGCGGTGCCGGCGAGTACGCCGAGATTGCGGCCCAGCGTCGGGGTGTGCTCGTAGAAGAGCACCTCGCGCACACCCTCGACGGCGTAGTACGTCGGGACGACTCGCGCGAGCGACTGCACGAACCGCGGCAGGAACGCGATCGTCGTGAAGCCCCCACCGAGCAGGAAGAACGCGGTCGCAACGTTTACCCCGAGGGCGACGGTCGTCGTCATGCGACGGGTGACGACCCCAATGACGACGCCGATGCCAACGGACCCAAGCGCCGTGGCGACGAGGAGCAGCGCGAGCAGCGGCCAGCGGCCGGGCGGCGGGTTCAGCGCGCCTAGCAGTCCGGCCGGCACCGCAACCGCGGCCAGCAGCGCGAGCGCAGCGACGCTTCCACCGGCGAGGCGTCCGAGCATTAGCGTCGTTCGGCGTGCGGGCGTCAGCGTGAGCAACCGGAGCACGCCCCGCTCGCGCTCGGTTGCGATCGAGGTTGCCGTCACGAGCGTCCCGCCCGTGAGCGCAAGCAGCGCGAGCACCGGGACAAGCTGGTAGGACAGAAAGCTCACATCCGGACGTCGCAGGTTCGTCTCCGCAACGTCGATGCGGTACGGGTTCGGAATGCCGGACAACGTCGCGGGCGGCAGGTCGGTCTCGCCCAGCGCGGCCAATGTCGGCGCGTCGATCTCGACGACAGCCTCGGTAACGGAGCGTCTGATGTCGTCGGAGAAGTCGAGGTCGACGTTGTTGATCAGCACATCGACGTGCGCGTCGTGCGACGCAAGGCGTGCGTCGAACTCGCGCGGGACAGTCACGACCGCGGCGACGCGTTGCGCCTTGAGGTCGCGCGCCGCGGCGGCGGCGCTGCGCTCGACCAGGAAGAACCCGTCCGACCCGCGGATGATCTCGACGAGCCGTTGTGCTTGCGGGCCCTGACCCTCCGCGACGAGCGCGACAGGCTGGCGCCCGACGGCGTAGGTCAGGGCCAGCACCATGAGTGCCAGTCCGAAGGTGGGGACAAGCGTCGCGGCCACAAGTGCCGGCGAGCGACGCCAGCGGCGTACGTCGGCGGCAGCGACGGCCCACACGGCCGACGTCACGACCGTGCCACGCGCGCGGCCGCCGCGGTCGCGACAGCGGCGCACCCCAACAAGACCGTCAGCAGCACCCACGTCGGCTCGGGTGTCACCGAGAGGTCGTGAAAGGCGTGTTCGATCGCCCCGACGCCGTAGTAGGCGGGCGAGAGGTGCGCGGCCGCGAACAACCACGGCCCGTCGAACCGCTGCGGCTCGAGCGCACCGCTGTCGAGATAGAAGGGCAGCGTCGCGCCGAGGAGGAGCGGCGCTACCGGGAGCACCCGGCGGACGCGCGCGCCGACCAGACCGCCGAGAGCGGTCGCGGCGACCACCGTGCAGACGACCGCCAGGAAAGCCTCGGCGGCGTGCG
The DNA here is from genome assembly GCA_046262915.1 of Mycobacteriales bacterium. Taxonomy (GTDB): domain Bacteria; phylum Actinomycetota; class Actinomycetes; order BP-191; family BP-191; genus JBHELW01. The sequence continues at coordinate 2,373 of JBHELW010000027.1, forward strand.
CCGGCGCCACGCCGTAGCCGAACCACACGACCAGCGCCGTCGCGACGCTGGCCGCGGTGCCGACTACCGCAGCCGCGGCGAGCCGACCGGCGAGCGCGGGCGCCAGCGCCCGTGGGGTCATGACGAGCAGGCGCGCGGTGCCGAGCTCCCATTCACGCGCGGTTACGGTCCCGCCGAGGACGCCGCCGGCGATGCAGGCCGCGAGGACAATCGCACTGACGCCGAGGTACTCGACGTAGCCGGTATCGCCGGCAAGCACGTTGCGCAGATCCGCGCGCAGTCGCACCTGCGGGAAGCCCTGGCGCTCCGCGAAGATCGCGGCGGCCGCGGGGACTGCCCGTCGGATGTCTTCGGTGAGATCAAGGTTGACGTTGTCGATGATGAGGTTGATCCCGACCGTCTGCCCGGCGCGAATGCCCGCGTCGAAGCCCGGGGGGATCTCGATAATGGCGACCAGGCGGGCTGCCTGCAGCTGCCGCCGGGCCACGGCCAACGACATCGGTCGCAGGTCGAACGAGTGGTGAGTGTTCTCGAGCGCCGCGACGAACCCGCGTGCCAGGGGCGTGTCCTCGTCGAGGACCAGCGCGGTTGGTGCGTTGTATCCAGTCAGCGCGAAGAGGCTGAGAAGGAGCAGCAGGTTGACGGGGAGCACGAGCATGAGCACGGTCGTCACCGGTGCTCGGCGAAGGCTGCGGAGCTGTGCCAGCGCGGCCGCCCGCGCCGCGCGCAGCCACGTCACTGTCGCCGCGTCGCGGTGAGCCGAAGGAAAACATCGTCGAGCGTCGGCTGGACGGTGCGCAGTGCGGTCAGCTGCGCGTGCTGCCGCGCCGTGACCACGACGTCGGCGGCTTCGCTGGCATCACGCACGGCAACGCGGACCTCGCGACCCGTCGCGGAGACATCCAGCCCCGGGTGCCGGCGGCGCAGGGCGTCTACGACACCTGCAGGTTCGCCGGTGACGGTGAGGACAAGTGCAACGGCGTCCTGTGCATGCAGCGCCGCCGGATCCACGTCGGCGACGACACGGCCGCCATCCAAGATGACGACGCGGTCGCATACTGCTGCCGCCTCGTCCAGGTAGTTCGTCGTGACGAGCACGCAGCGGCCGTCGTCGCGAAGCCGCCGAACGTGCTCCCAGAGACCCCGGCGGCCGTGGATGTCGACACCGAGCGTTGGTTCGTCGAGAAACAGAACTACCGGGTCATGTAGCAGCGCGCGCGCCAACGCCAGACGACGCTGCATCCCGCCGGAGTAAGTCGCCACGCGGGACTTACGACGAGTCCACAGGTCGAGCAGCATCAACAGCTCGGTACACCGCTGCCTGCTGTTCGCGATGCCATAGAGAGCCGCGAACAGCTCGAGGTTCTCCATCCCCGTCAGCTCGGGGTAGAGAGCGGACTCCTGCGGGAGCATCCCGATTGCCCGGCGGAACGCGGCGGCGTCGGTGGTCGGGCTTCGGCCCAGCACCGCGACGCTGCCGCGCGTCGGCGTGCGCATCCCGCAGCACACGTCAACCATGGTCGTCTTGCCCGCGCCGTTGGGTCCGAGCAGTCCGATGACCTGCCCACGCTCAGCCGCAAATGTCACTCCGTCGAGAGCCACCCGAGCACCGAAGACGACGCTGACATCGACGACGCGAAGCGCCGCCTGCCCGCTGTCGCCTCCGTTGGATGCCGCCGCGTTCTCGACGGGCGCGATGGTCCGCTCGGACGTCGTCACCACTCAGGCAGCGTAGGAACGCGCGCCGTCGTGCAGGCCGCCACGCGGTCGCCATCGCATCGCCAGCGGCGGCGACTAGCTGGCGAGCCACTGGCGACGAAATACGGCCCGACGGGAGCTATACACCGCCGTAGAAGTCGACTGCGACGAAGGGCTCGCTGTGACTGATGCCATTCTTCCCGGCGCCAAGCCGTCGTTCCTCCGCCAGGTCAAGCGCCGTTGGCGCGACAGCGTTCGCCGTCGCCGCCGAGCACACGCCGCGCGCCGGCGAACGCGGTCACGCAACGTCTACGTCCTTACCGTCAGTCTGCTCATCCTGCTGGCGAGCTTCGGTTGGGCGCTGTACTACCTCTCCGCGCCGGCGCCCGGGCAGCGGCTGACGCAGGGCGCGCTGACGTCGCTGATCAAAGAGCATCGCATCGAGCTCGCAGTGTTCGCCGACGAGGACGCCCAGATCGTCGGTCGCTACGCCGCGCAGCCGCTCGATCGCGCGGGCGCCATCGCCGTGCGGCCGGACTCGGTGAAAGGCGCTGGCGAGTTCCACTTCCCGTATCCGAAGAGCGACGCGCTGACGGGGCAGCTGAACGAGCAGCTCGTCGACTCCGGAGCGCGCGTGACGATCGACAAGCAGCAGTCGAAGGCGAACGTCCGTGTCGTGGCAACGTTCCTGCTGCCATTCGTCATTCTCGCCAACCTCTTCACGTTGCTCTTCTCGCTGTCACGCGGCGCCGGTTCAGGCATCGGCGAGGTGATGACCTTCGGGACGCTTGGCAAGGACGGCAAGCGGCGCAAGCGGCATGGTCGCGACGCCAACGCCGTGAGCTTCGATGACGTCGCCGGCGCGGAGGAGGCCGTTGCCGAGCTGCGCGAAGTCCGCGACTACCTCGCCGACCCGGAGCGGTACGAGGAGCTCGGTGCGCAGCCACCGAAGGGCGTGCTGCTCTTCGGCCCGCCAGGGTGCGGAAAGACGCTGCTCGCGAAGGCCGTCGCCGGTGAGGCGGGCGTGCCGTTCTTCTCCGTGGCCGGCGCGGAGTTCGTCGAGTCGCTCGTCGGCGTGGGCGCCGCGCGCGTCCGGGACTTGTTCAAGCGCGTCCGCGCGGTAGCGCCTGCCATCGTCTTCATCGACGAGCTCGATGCCGCGGGACGCAAGCGCGGCACGGCGGGCGGCGCCGGCGGGTCAGACGAGCGCGAGCAAACCCTCAACCAGCTGCTCGTCGAAATGGACGGGTTCGACGTCAGCTCGGGCATCGTTGTCATGGCGGCGACGAACCGCCCCGACATCATCGACCCGGCGCTCATGCGACCTGGCCGCTTCGACCGGCATATCACCGTCGATCAGCCCGACATCGTCGGGCGCCGGAAGATTCTCGAGTTGCACGCACGCGGCAAGCCGGTGTCGCCGGCGGTCGACTTCGGGTACCTCGCGCGACGCACGCCCGGCTTCACGGGCGCCGACCTCGCGAACGTTCTCAACGAGGCCGCACTGCTGACAGTTCGTGAGGGCAAGTCCCAAATTGAGACCGCCGTGCTCGAAGAGGCGGTGCAGCGCGTGCTCGCTGGGCCGAAGCGCCGCGGCCGGGTGCTCAGTGCAGAGGAACGCAAGCGCGCGTCGTATCACGAGAGCGGGCATGCCATCGCGACCGCGGCGAGCGGAGGTCCGGGCGAGGTGCACCGCGTGTCGATCCTCGCGCGTGGCGGCGCGCTCGGCGGCGCGGGCATCCTGCGCGAGGGCGACGCCGCACTGGAGACGTTCTCCATGCTGCGCGCGCGACTGATCTCGGCCATGGGCGGTATCGCGGCCGAGGAGCTGGCGTTCGGTGAGCCGTCGACTGGCGCGGAGGAGGACCTGGAGCAGGCGACACAGCTCGCCCGCGACATGGTCGGCCGCTACGGCATGAGCGCGAAGATCGGGCGCTCGCGGCTGCTCGCGCACGTGACGGACGCATTCCTCGGCGGCGACGCGCACCTCGCGCCGATCTCCGGTCAGACGCACCAGGACATGGACCACGAGATACGCCGGTTGCTCGACGAGGCGGAGAGCGAGGCGCTCCGCCTGCTCACCCAGCACCGCACCGTGCTCGATCAGCTGGCGGCGACCCTCGAGACCGAGGAGACCCTCGAAGGTCCGGCACTCGACGCGATGCTGTTGCAGGTGCGTCCGCAAGTGGAGCTGTTCACGAGCACTGCTCGCAACGGTGGCGTCCGCGGCCGGGCAACGTCGCGCACGCGCTGATGGCAACAACTGCGGCGGTGGCCGCGCACTACCGGCAGGCGGCCGCAAACATCTCGTCGCGCCGGTTGCTGCACGACGCCGACAAGGAGGCGGCCGTGCGGGCGCTGCCGCTCGGTCGCCGCCGCCGTGGGCGCGCCGAGCTGCGCGCCGCGTGGACAGCCGAGGAGGAGCTCGCCGCGGCCGAGGCGACTGCACTGCTCGATGCGCTGCGTGGTGCGGCCGACGCCCTTGTTGCTGCACTGCATCAGCTCGACGCGACGCGACGGCCGGAGCTGCTAGGGAAGGTCCAGGACGAGGAACGCCGCGTCGCCGCGGTGCTGCAGTCGCTCGACGCCGCGACGGCCGCGATTTCGTCGCGCGACTTCGGACGCGCAGGCAGCGAGACCGAGGAGGCGTATCGCGTCCTTACGGCGTTTGGCGGGGCGCTCGTGGTGACGCTAAACACCGCGCTTTCCCAGGCGGCGATCGGTCGCGACGCCCGCGACCGTCTCGAACGAACCCAGACGGCCGTCCGCGAAGCCCGCGCGCTGCTCGACCGCGCGGCTCCGACATCGCCGTCGGCCCGGCTCGCGGCGACCGCGGCGCTCTACCAGCTCGAGGCGCAAGCGCTCGACCTCGCGGCCGATGTCCTCAGCGCCCAGGGGTCGCTCCCTCGTCGCCGGCCCCGCCGCCCGGCCGCGGCCGACGCGTCGCCCACCGTGGTAGAGCCGGCGATGCTCGAGTCGTTCGCCGACGTCGGCGGCCTCGACGAGGCCAAGGAAATCCTGCGCGGCAGCGTCGGCGCCATCCTCGAGCGGCCCGACGCGGCCGCGCGCTACCGCGTCGTCCACAACGGGATCCTCTTTCACGGGCCTCCCGGCACCGGCAAGACCCTGCTCTCGCGAGCGCTGGCGGGCGAGTACGGACTGCGCTACATCCGCTTCTCCCCGGCCGCGATCGCGAGCGCCTACGTGCACGAAAGCGCCACGAAGCTCCGGGAACTCTTTGAGCTTGCCCGCGCGAGCGCGCCGTGCTTGCTGTTCCTCGACGAGATCGACGCGATCGCAGCACACCGCCGCGACCAGCCCTCCGCCGACCACCGTGAGGTGGTGACCCAGTTGATGAACTGCCTGGAGGACTACCGCGACGTTCCGGGGCTGATCGTGTGCGCGGCCACGAACGACCCAGACCGACTCGACCCCGGCCTGCGGGAAGGGCGATTCGACACTCGCATCCTCGTCCCACTGCCGGACACAGCGGCACGGGCCGCTGTGCTCCGTGTGCATCTCGACGCCCGCGGGGATGCGGTGGACTGGTCCACCGTCGACGTCGACAAGCTGGCGAGACTGACGTCGGGCCGCAACTGCGCAGCGCTCGCGCTCGTCGTCTCGGCGGCGGCGCAGAAGGCACTCGCCGGCAGCGTCCCCATCTCGCAGGAACTACTCGTCGCCGCGATCCGGGACCGCGAAGGCACCGACCGCCTCGTCCTCGATGACCGTCTCGGCTGGGATGACGTCGTGCTTGCGCCCGAAGCCCGGGAGCAGCTCGCCGAAATCCTCGCGGCGTTCACGGAGCCCGAGACGGCGCGCAGCTTGGGCGTGTCACCGCCGGCGGGGATCCTGCTGCACGGCCCGCCCGGAACCGGAAAGACAACCGTCGCCAAGGTGCTGGCCAGCGAGTGCGCAGCGAGCTTCCACGAGTTCTCGGCGGCCGACCTGCTGTCGAAGTGGTACGGCGAATCCGAGCAGCGGGTCGCCCGCGTCTTCGAGCGCGCCCGCGCGAGCCGGCCGACGATCGTCTTCATCGACGAGATCGACAGCCTGCTGCGCCGCCGCAGCAGCGACTCCGCAGCACCGTGGGAGGAGCGGGTGGTCAGCCAGTTCCTCCGCGAGCTCGACGGCCTGCGTGGCGGCGAAGGTGTGCTCCTCGTCGGCGCGACGAACCGGCTCGACATGATCGACGACGCGGTCGTCGAACGTCGGCTCACCGCGCTGGAGATTGGCCTGCCCGACGAGGGCCGCCGACGTCAGCTGCTCGACGTGCTGTGCCGCGGGGTGCGGCTGGCGCAGGACGTCGACCTCGATGCGCTCGCGTCGCTGACCGATGGGATGTCCGGCGCGGACCTACGCCGGATCCGTGACGCCGCCGGCATGCGCGCGCTCGGACGTATTGCTGGCGGGACACGTCGCCGCCGCGCCGCGCCGCGCGTGACGATGGCGGACTTCCACGACGCGCTCGCCCGACAACGCGGCCGGGCGAGCCTCGCACACGTCTGACCGGGTCGCGGCCCGGGCCCGGACCGCAGGCGTCGCTACGGCTGGCGCGTCTGCTCGGCGTAGACGGTGCAGCCCGCACACTCGACGTCCTCGGTCCAGACGACCTGCGCAAACCCCTTGGGGTCGACGGTCAGGCCGAGGTAGTCCGCGAGGTTGCGGTTGCCACCCGTGACGGCGCACAACGTGCCAGCAAGACAGATGTCGCGGTTGTGGTTGGCGCCGCCGATGCGCGATCGGGTGAAGGTGGGCTTGGCCGCGAGGGCGTTCTTGGTCTGTGCGAACACCGGCGCCCACTCCCCAGCGCGCGAGTCGAAGTCGTCCACCTTCGTCGCGTAGTAGGCGAGATCGACGACGCCGGGACGCGGGGCGACGATTGAGGGCATGACGTTCGACTTGTTCACGGTGCCGCTGGCGAGGATCGGCTGAGTCCAGGACGCGCCGTCGTTCGTCGAGCGCAGCATGTAGACCGACGTCGACTTCGACGGTTCCTTGCGCATCGAGATCGCGACGTAGAGGTTGCCCGCCGGGTCGATCGCTGCCGTCGTAAAGGGGTGGCCGAGGCGTGCCTTGATGCTTGTCCCGTCGTAAACGACGGTGTTGGTCCACGTGAGTCCGCCGTCTGTCGACTTCGCCAGTCCGATCTTGCGGAGCAGGAAGTCGGGATCGGTGGGACTGAGGGTTCCCTGGATGGCGTCGGGAGCGTCGGAGTACGCGTAGAAGAGGTAGAGCGTGCGCTGCTCACCCTTCGCCTTGACGATGATGCGCGCCGTCGTGTTGCCCTGCGACGAGTTCGCGTATTCGGTACCGAACGCGGTCGCCGGTATCCGCTGCGGGAACGTCGCGCCGCCGTCAATCGACTTCGCGACCCAGACGTTCGGGCCCGCGAGGTCGTGGTAGCTCATCCACACGACGCTCGCATCCTTGGGATCCGGTGTCAGCCACTGCCGGTCCGAGTCGACACCTGCCTCGCCCGGGGTCTGGCCAGCAGGGCCCGCCGGGTGCCACGTCTTGCCGTGGTCAGTGCTTCTGTAGAGCAGGTTCGAGGGACCGGCCAGGCACAGGTTGTCGGCGAGGATCGTGCCGTCCGCCAGGATCGTGTGGTCGGCGTCTCCCGAT
>JBHELW010000028.1:0-7881 GCA_046262915.1 Mycobacteriales bacterium
CTTGCTCATCAGCGCGGAGTAGTCGGTTGCGATGTCGTCACCGATGAACTCCGCCATGTTCGTGAAGCCCATCACGCGCTTGTAGAACGCGACCCACTCGTCCATCTTGCCGAGCTCGACGTTGCCGACGACGTGGTCGACGGCCTGGAAGCGGCGAGCGCCGCGCGGCTCGACGAACGGCCGGTCAACGGCGACGAAGCCGGGCAGGAAGGCCCCGGAGTAGGCGGTGCGCTCGACGAGCGTGTGCTTCGTCTCGCCGTAGGTCGCGATCGCCGCGACAACGACCTTGCCGAAGTCGTCTTCGACGATCGCGGGTGCGACGACGCTCGTTGCGCCGCGGGAGAGCGCCGCCTCGTAGGCGGCGCGGGAGTCGGGCACGCGCAGCGCAATGTCGACGACGCCGTCGCCGTGCCGAGCGTGGTGCTCGCCGCCGGGCGTGCCCGCTCGCGTCGGGCCGGAGAAGACGAAGCGTGCGCTCCCTGACTCGAGTACGTACTCGGCGTAGTCCGGGAAGCCGGTCTCCGGGCCGCGGTACGCCGTGATGCGCATCGCGAACGCGGTCGAGTAGAAGAACGCGGCCTGGCGGGCGTTGCCGACCATGAAGTGCAGGTAGTCGATGCCCTCGACCGGGAAGATGTCGCGCTGCGTCATGGCTGCTCCGCGTGTCGTCGCCGGTGTCAGGCGGTGTAGGGCTCCAGGGAGACGATCGTGACCTTCATCGACCGGCGCGGCGCGTCGTAGCTGACGACGTCGCCCGGCGCATGGCCGAGCACCGCGCGCCCGAGCGGTGACGACGGGGAGTAGACCTCATGCTCGGCGACGTGGTCCTCGCGAGAGCCGAGCAGGAACGTCTCGGTCTCGGTGTCGTCCTCGTAGCGCACCGTGACGAGCATCCCGGGCGCTGCTGTTGCGACCGAGACGGGTGCCTCGCCGACCTTCGCCTCGCGCAGTAGCACCGTCAGCTGCCGGATGCGGGCTTCGAGCTTGCCCTGCTCCTCCTTGGCCGCGTGGTAGCCGCCGTTCTCGCGCAGGTCGCCTTCCTCGCGCGCGGCGGCGATGCGGTTGACCACCTGCTCGCGGCCTGGGCCGGAGAGCTCCTCGAGCTCGTGCTGGAGGCGCTGGTAGGCCTCGGGCGTCAGCCACGTCGTCGTCGGCGAGGTCTCAGTCACAACCACGACGCTAGCAGCCGATTTCGCCCACGGAACGACGTCACCGCGTGCGCGTGATCTCGCACTGCGCGATGTGCGCGGTCACCGCCCGTGCCTCGGTGGCGAGTTCGACCGTCTTCGTCATCCGCCGCCCGTTGTGCGCGTTGGGCCCGACCGGGATGTCGATCAGCCGCCCCACGACGCGTTCGGTGGCCCCGAACGCTGTCACTTGGCAACGCGCCGACGCGAGCGGAGCCTTGTCCACCTCGATCGTCACCAGCGCATGGGAGTCGTCGACGGCCACGAGGTTGGTCACCCGCGCGTCGATCGCCGGCACCGAGCGCTGTCGCGTCACGACGAAAAGCGCAAGGCCGACGAGCAGGACTCCGATCGCGACCGTCGCGGCGCGGACCGCACGGGTCGCGCGGTCGGGGGACTCGGGCGCGGCTGCCATGGTCGCTCGGAGTATCACCGACAATGAAGGCGGCCGGTGTTGGGCCGCGCGAGACCATCGAGAGGTAGGTAGCCGGCAGCCATGGCTGGCGCAGTGCACGACGACCGAACGCTCCGGCTGATGTCTGTGCACGCGCACCCGGACGACGAGTCGAGCAAGGGCGCCGCCACGCTGGTGCGTTACCGCGCCGAGGGCGTCGACGTCGTTGTTGTGACCTGTACCGGCGGCGAGGCCGGCAGCATCCTGAACCCGGCCATGGAGTCACCGGAGGTCGAGGCCAACCTCGTCGCGGTGCGCAGGGCAGAGCTTGCCGCCGCCATCGAGATCCTCGGCGTGCGCCAGGTCGACCTCGGGTTTGTCGACTCCGGGTTGCCGGAGGCACCGGAAGGCGAGGAGCCGCCGCCGCTCGAGCCCGGCTGCTTCGCGATGCAACCCGTCGACGTGCCAGCGCGCGCGCTTGTCGAGGTCATCCGGCGCGAGCGCCCGCATGTCGTCATCACCTACGACGAGAGCGGCGGCTACCCGCACCCCGACCACATCATGTGCCACGCGGTCTCGGTCGCCGCGTTCGACGCCGCCGGCGACCCCGACCGGTTCCCGGACGCGGGGGAGCCGTGGTCACCGCTCAAGCTCTACTACATGCAGCCGTACCACAAGCAGCGAGTGCTCGCCTTGCACGAAGCGATGCTCGCGCGCGGCCTCGAGTCGCCGTACACCGAGCGCCTTGAGCAATGGGTCGACAAGCCGGAGGACGCGAACCGTGTCACCACGCGAATCCGGTGTGCCGACTACTTCGCGCTGCGCGACCACGCCCTGCTCGCGCACCGGACCCAGGTCGACCCCAATGGGTGGTTCTTCAAAGTGCCCCTCGACCTGCAGCGTGAGGCCTGGCCGACCGAGGACTACGAGCTGGCCCGCTCGCTCGTCGACACTCAGATCCCCGAGGACGACCTTTTCGCCGGCGTCCCGGTAGCGGTCACAACCCGCTAGTCGGTCGCGCCCTAGCCGTCCGTGGCCCGGGCGCTGCCCTGCCCGTGACACCGCGGCCCCGGCGCGTGGCACTGCGGCCGCGGCACGTGACACCGCGGCCGCGGCACGTGACACCGCGCCGAACTCTGAAGTTCGCCACGCACGGCAACGACGCCCCGAACGCAATGTTCGGTGCTTCTAGTCGTCTGTCGCCCGGCGCTGCTCTTTCAGCCGGCTACGCCGACGCTTCGCGTCGAGCCGCGCCTGCACCGCGCCGCGCGACGGCTTCGTCGGCCGGCGCGGTCGTGGCGGTGGCGCGATGGCCATGCGCAGGATGTCGGCCAGACGTTCCGCCGCGGCGACGCGGTTCTGCAACTGGCTCCGCTGCTCCGAAGCCGACACGGTCAACACGCCGTCCACCACGCGGTCGGCCAGCCGCTCCAACGCCCTGGCGCGCAGCGTCGGCGTCAGCGACGGCGCCCGCGCCACGTCGTAGGACAGCTCGACCCGCGTATCCGACGTGTTGACGTGCTGTCCGCCCGGCCCACCCGACCGCGAGAAGCGCCACGACAGCTCCGCGCGGGGGATGGTGAGTCGCGCCGACACGCGGATAGATTCGTTCAAGTGCGCTACTTAGCCGCGCTTCGCGTGGACGAGAGCTTGAGGGTGCACGTCGTTAATCCCCTAACGCTCGGGCCCAAGGACCAGCCTTGCGCTTAGTCGGATGGAACAGCATTCCCGCCGGTTATGGCGCGACATTCGACGTCGCGCGAGCACCCAGATGGCTCCGATGTCTGGCGGCCACGCCCTTCGTGGACCGCTTTGCATACCCGCTCCTCGTGCGTCGAGGGTTGGGTTGGTTGACTCCTTCGCCCGACGTGCCCAGCGATCGCCTGGGCGCCGTCGACGGCGGATGGCGGATCGGGGAGTTCTCCTCACCCGGAAGCCGTCCGCGTGCAGGACTTCGTCGCGAATGACCGTTATGCCGACCCGGCGAGCAGGTCAGGTGCGGGTGCGCCCGAACACGATGAACCGGTTCACCCGGCTGCCGATGTTCCAATGGTCGGAAAGCCACTCGCCGCGTTCGGGCGCGGAGTCGAAGTACGAGTCGTAGCCACAGTCGTAACGCATGCGGTCGTCGCAGACGACGAAGTCGCCGCGGTCGGTCGGTCCGCCGTCGGAGTAGCACATGACGTCCTGCTGGTCGTTGCAGTGCCCCGCACCGGTGGAGTTGGGCGCGCCGGCTTGGACGGCGCCTTGGTTGTGCCCGTTCTCGTGCATCGGCGTCCGGCCCAGCCAGCAGCCGTCCCAGACCACCGCGTAGTCGAGACCGGTGTTGTTGAGGTTCTCTACGCCGGGCCGCGTGTCGTCCGCGAAGCTGCCCTGCCCGCAGTAGATCCACGACGCATCGACGAAGATCGTGTAGTCGACGTTGGTCTTCGTGTAGCCAGCTTGCTGCGCGGCGAGTGTCACCGAGGTGAAGTCGACGCCGGCCGAAAGGAACGTGTCGACCTGGATCTCGCCGTTCGCGTCGCAGAGCACCTTGTAGTCGGCGCTCGGCCCGCCCGACTCGATCGAGTCGCGGTTGAGCTCGAAGTTCATCCGGCGTACCGCGGCTTGGATGACGGGCCGGTTCTGCTCCAGCGTCCCGAGCAGTCCAGCCGGCGAGGTGTAGAGGAACTGCTGGTAGTAGTCGGTGGCGCAGACCGGTTTGCGCTCGTCTGCTGCGGTCGAGTCGGCCGCTGCGGTGGCCGCGAGCGTCGCTCGGGTCAGCCCGGGCGGGTCGAGGAAGTCCGCGGTGCGCGGGTCACCGCCGTGGGTGAGCATCCGGAACCCGTTGGGCAGGACGACGGTATGACTCCGGGCCGGCGCACGCGCGCCACCCACCGCAGGGCCCGCGACGAGCGCGAGCGCGCACACGAGCAGCGCGGAAAGCCGCGCCCGCTGCCACCCCGCCATGCATTCCCCCTCGGCAGCCAGTCTCGCAAACTCAACGGCGTGGCGGGCGCGAAGTGACGAACCGGCTGGCGCACGAGACGTCGCCGTACCTACTGCAGCATCAGGACAACCCCGTCGACTGGTGGCCGTGGTCGCCGGACGCTTTTGCGGAGGCGGAGCAGCGAAACGTCCCGGTTCTGCTGTCGGTGGGCTATTCGGCGTGTCACTGGTGCCACGTCATGGCACATGAGTCGTTCGAGGACCCGGCCACCGCATCGGTGATGAACGAGCACTTCGTCAACATCAAGGTCGACCGCGAAGAGCGTCCGGATGTCGATGCGGTCTACATGGAGGCGACCCAGGCAATGACCGGCCACGGGGGCTGGCCCATGACGGTCTTCATGACGCCGCGCGGTGAGCCGTTCTTCTGTGGCACCTACTTCCCGCCCGACGACCGCTTCGGCATGCCGAGCTTTCGTCGCGTCCTGCATTCGGTCGCGCACGCCTGGGCCGAGCGTCGCACGGAACTGGTCGCGAGCGCGGCCGACATCGTCGCGCGGCTCGCGGAGCGCACGGTGCCGTCGAGTGGCGGCGCCCTCGATGCGGCGAGCCTCGACGGCGCGGTTCGTTCGCTCGCGCGCGACTACGACGAGACGCGCGGCGGGTTCGGCGGCGCGCCGAAGTTCCCGCCGTCGATGGTGCTGGAGTTCCTGCTCCGCTCGCACGCGCGGACCGGCGACGCGGCGACGCTCGACATGGCGAGCACGACGTTCGAGCGGATGGCCCGCGGCGGGATGTACGACCAGCTCGCCGGCGGCTTCGCGCGCTACTCGGTCGACGCGGCGTGGGTCGTGCCGCATTTCGAGAAGATGCTCTACGACAACGCGCTGCTCCTCCGCGGTTACCTGCACTGGTGGCGTACGACGGGTAGCGAGCTCGGTCGGCGCGTCGCGCTGGAGACCGCCGACTTCATCGTGCGTGACCTCGGCACCGCAGAGGGCGGCCTGGCCTCCGCGCTCGACGCCGACAGCCCCGGCGCCTCGGGTCACCCCGAAGAGGGTGCCTTCTACGTCTGGACGCCGGCCGAGCTGCGCGCGGTGCTCGACGCGGGCGACGCGCAATGGGCCGCGGACTTCTACGCCGTAACCACGGACGGCACGTTCGAGCACGGCGCGTCGGTGCTGCAACGTCTCGCAGACCCCGACGATCCGGAGCGCGCGGCTCGAGTGCAGGCGGCGTTGCTCGCGGCGCGCGCCGAGAGGCCGCCGCCCGCGCGGGACGACAAGGTTGTCGCGGCGTGGAATGGACTGGCGATCGCGGCGCTCGCGGAGACAGGCGTCTTGCTCGACCGGCCCGATCTCGTTGCCGCGGCGAGCGGAGCGGCGCGGCTGCTCCGCGACCGGCACTGGGTCGACGGGCGGCTGCGGCGCACCTCGCGCGCCGGCGTCGTTGGCCCCAGCGCCGGCGTACTGGAGGACTACGGCGACGTGGCGGAAGGCGTCATCGCGCTGTACTCGGCCACCGGCGACCCGGACTGGCTCGACTTTGCCGGCGAGCTGCTCTCGGTCGTCGAGCAGCATTTCGACGGGGACGACGGCGGGTGCTACGACACGGCCGACGACGCCGAGGCATTGGTGCGTCGGCCGCGTGACCCGACCGACAACGCCACGCCGTCGGGCAGCTCAGCGGCCGCCGGCGCGTTCCTCTCCTACGCCGCGCTGACCGGATCCGCCGCGCACCGCGAACGCGCGCTCGCACTGCTCAGCGCGGTCACGCCGCTGGCGCGCGACCACGCGCGCTTCGTCGGCTGGGCGTGCGCCGTCGGCGAGGCAGCGCTAGCCGGGCCTGCCGAGATCGCGGTCGTTGGCGAGCCGGACAACCCGGCGTACGGCGAGCTGCTGCGCACGGCGTGGCGCGCGACGACACCGGGTGCCGTGATCGCGTTCGGCGACCCGGCGGACGCGAGCGTCGGAGCCCGCGTGCCGCTGCTCAAGGACCGGCCGGCCGTCGACGGACGCCCGACGGCGTACGTCTGCCGCGGCTTCGTGTGCGAGCGGCCCGTCAGCGAACCGCAGGAGCTCGCGGGAACCCTCAGTTCGCGTGCTATGTTGTAACTGTGTAATCACTGTTACAAGGGGAGGACAACATGTCGGACCAGGAGATCACTGACCTCACGGGCTGGCTGACCGGACGGCTGCCGGATGGCTGGTTCGCCGGCGCGCCCGATGTCAGCGTCGACCGCGACGAGATCGTCATCGTCGGGCGGTTGGCCGATGCGCCAGAGAGCGACGCCGGCGCGGCCGCGGCGCGGGGCCGGATCAAGCGCTTCCGCGAGGAGACGCGGGAGCGGCGGATCGAGATCGCGCGCGAGTTGGAGCGCCGGTTCGGCCGCAAGGTCGCGTGGGGCGCGCAGGTCGGTGACGAACGCGAGGTGTTCACCTCCGTCGGCGTCCCGGTTATGACGCGGCTGCGCCAGGCCGAGCGCAAGGTGCTTGACACACTCGTCGACGCCGGCGTCGCGCGTAGCCGCAGCCACGCGCTCGCGTGGTGCGTACGGCTGGTCGGACAGCACCAGGAGGACTGGATCCAAAGCCTCCGCGACGCGCTGGTCGGCGTCGAGCAGGCGCGTGCGGCCGGCCCGGACGTCGCGGCGTAACCTCGGCGCGCTCGTCCGGCATACGCCGGCCGGCGGAGAGGCGACGCGATGCGGGCGAGCGTGTTCTACGGCAAGGGCGACGTTCGCGTCGAGGACGTGCCCGACCCGAAGGTGCTCGAGCCGACCGATGCCGTCGTCCGCATCACCCATGCCTGCATCTGCGGTTCCGACCTGTGGGGCTACCGCGGGATCGCGGAATGGCCGGCCGGGATGCGCACCGGGCACGAGTGGCTCGGCGTCGTCGACGACGTCGGCGCGGAGGTGCAGTCGGTGCGACCCGGCGACCGCGTCATCGCGCCGTTCTCGTATAGCGACGGCAGCTGTGAGTTCTGCCTCAACGGTGTGCACACGTCGTGCCACAACGGTGGCTACTGGGGCGCAGAGGATGTCGGCGGCGGCCAGGGCGAGGCGATCCGCGCGCCGCAGGCCGACGGCACGCTCGTCGTCCTGCCGCCCGCGGTCGCGGAGGACGACGCGCTCCTCACGGCGGCGCTGCCGCTGACGGACGTCATGTCGACGGGTCATCACGCAGCAGTGTCGGCCGGCGTCCGCGCCGGCAGCACGGTCGCGATCGTCGGCGATGGTGCGGTCGGCTTGTGCGCGGTGCTCGCCGCCGCGCGACTCGGCGCCGAGCGGATCATCTCGCTCGGACACCACGAGGAGCGCCTGGCCATCGCGCGCCGGTTCGGCGCGACCGACGTCGTGACGACGCGCGG
>JBHELW010000029.1:0-2559 GCA_046262915.1 Mycobacteriales bacterium
CGGCACCGTGCGCCGGCGCGCACCAGACTCCGTCAAGCTCGACGAGCCGCGTGCCGGGTGTCTCGAGCCAGCGCAGGATCAGCTCCATCTCCTCGCTCGTCGCAGCGGGAGTCGGCCCGGGCCCCGGGACGACCGTCTCGGCAGTCGCCCGCAGCGCATCGACGTAAGGGCGTGGTGCTGCGCCGCGCGGCGCGACGCCCGCGGCAACCAGCCGACCGTGCCGAACGACGACGAGCTCCCAGCCGCCCGTGCCGTCGGGTCGCCCGGCGACCAGCTCCGCGCACACGGCGAGAGCGGTCAGTCGTTGGTAGCGGGCGAGGGTCCGAACCAACGCGGCCACCCGATCCCGGCGGATCGCGGCGTCCTCGAAGCGCTGTTGCGTCGCAAGCACATCGAGGCGTTGGCGCGCGCGGTCGATCAACGGCCGCGGGTCTGCCTCGACGGCGTTGCGGAAGACAGCAACGTGGCGCGCGTAGTCGTCCGCGCTCTCCCGGCCAGCGCACGGTGCACCGCACCGACCCATCTCGTAGAGGACGCACGGTGCGGTATCGGCGCGCCGCGTGATGCGCGCCGTGCACTGGCGCAACGGCAGCGCCTCGTGCACTGCGGCCATCGCGAGCTGGGCGCTGTGCGCGGAGCCGAACGGGCCGAGGTAGGTCGCGCCGTCGCCCGCCACTCGCCGTACGACCGACAGGCGTGGAAAGGGCTCGACGGTGAGTTTGAGGTAGCACGCGCGCTCCGGGAAGCGCGACCGCCGGTTGTAGCGCGGCTTGTGCTCGGCGATGAGCCGCAGCTCGCGCACTTCGGCTTCCAGCGCGTGCGCGCAGACGATGTGGTCGACCCGCTCCGCTACGCCGACCATCTCGGCCATCCGGGTGCGCGACTCGGACGCAACGAAGTAGTTGCGCACGCGGCTGCGCAGGTCCTTTGACTTGCCGACGTAGAGCACGCGCCCGCGCATGTCGCGGAAGAGATAGACGCCGGCCGCGTGGGGGAGCGGGTCGGCGAGGTGGCGCTTACGGCGTTGCTCGGGCGACACCTGCGAGGAGAACGTGCGCAGCTCCTCGAGCGAGTGAACGCCGAGGGAGCCCAGGCGACCGAAGAGGCCATGCAGCACGTCGACTGTCGCCTGCGCGTCGGCGAGCGCCCGGTGGCACGGCATGACGGCGGCGTGGAAGAGCCGGGCGAGCGAGTCGAGCCGGCAGTTGGGCGACTCGTCGCGCGTGAGCACGCGACGCGCGAGCCGCGCCGTGTCGACGGACGCGAACCCCGGCCACTCGTGACCCGCGCGCAGGCAAGCCGCCTTGAGGAAGCCGACGTCGAACGGCGCGTTGTGCGCGACGAGAACCGCGCCGCGCGCGAACTCGAGGAATGCCGGGAGCACGGACTCGATCCGCGGCGCGGCGTTGACCATCGCGTCGGTGATCCCGGTGAGGACCGCGATGAACGCCGGGATGGGGGCGCCGGGGTTGACCAACGTCTGGAACGTGCCGAGCACCTCGCCGCCGCACACCTTGACGGCACCGATCTCGGTGATGCCGCACGTGAGGTGCGAGCCGCCGGTCGTCTCAAGGTCGACGACGACGAACGTCGTCTCGCGAAGCGGGGTGCCGAGCTCGTCGAATGTTGCCTGGACAGCCGCAACGCTCACGTCTTCGGACGCTAGAGACGGGCACCGACACTTCTGCGTACGACGCGCCGACCGGTTGTGGGTAGGTGGCATGCTCGCGGGGTGAAAGACGACCAGTCACCTGAGCAGCCCACGTTGAAGGACGTGGCGGCAGACCTGGCGGACCGGCGTAACGACGCGTTGGCGATGGGCGGCGAGGAGCTCGTCGCGAAGCAGCATGCCGCCGGCAAGCTCACCGTCCGGGAGCGGCTGGATCTGCTCTTCGACCCGGGGACGTTCGTCGAGTCGGGACTCCTCGCCGGCGCCGTCGAGTCGCCGCAGTCCGCGGGCAAGCGCACGCCGGCCGACGGCTGCATCACCGGCGTCGGCGAGATCAACGGCCGGAAGGCGATGGTCGTCGCCTACGACTTCACCGTCCTCGCCGGCTCGATCGGCCAGCACGGCGAGCGCAAGGCGACGCGCGCGCGCGAGCTCGCACTGCGGCTCGGGATGCCGATCGTCTACCTGCTCGACTCGGCCGGTGCGCGCGTGACCGAGACGGTCGGGGCAGCGTTCGCCGGCGCCGGCGAGCTGTTCCGCGAGCTGACCGTCATGAGCGGAGTCGTGCCCCAGGTCGCCGCGATGCTGGGCCCCTGCTCAGCCGGGACCGCCTACATCCCGGCGCTCTGCGACTTCGTCCCGATGGTCAAGGGCACCTCGTCGATGGCGCTCGCCGGCGTCCACCTGGTCAAGGCGGCGACCGGTGAGGACGTCACCGAAGAGGAGATGGGTGGCTCCGGCGTACACAACAAGATCTCCGGGGTCGCCGACCGCGAGTGCGCCGACGACGCCGAGTGCTTGGCCGTCGTGCGCGACTACCTGTCCTACCTGCCGAGCCGCTACGGCGAGCCGGCACCGGTTGTCGCGACCGCGGACGCGGCGGATCGGCG
>JBHELW010000030.1:0-2047 GCA_046262915.1 Mycobacteriales bacterium
CCGCGCCGGCGGGGCCGGGCCGCAGCTGATCGAGGCGTTGCACACCGTTTCCGTCACGGGCGCGAACGGCGACGAACGCAACTACACCGCGACGAACCACGAGGGGGTCTCGTCCGACGACATGTACTTCGCGCGGTTCGCGGGTATGCGGTTCGCGCCGGTGCGTGACGACTTCCTCTCCCGTGAGCTCCCCACCGTGCCGCAGTGAGCGCCGCAGTGAGTGCCGCAGTGAGCGCGGCCGTCAGAGCCGACGCCAGACGACCGCCGCGTTGCCGACGACAGCGGCGAAGGCGAGACACGCGAGCGCGACGGCACCGCGCCGCGGCCGCAGCGGCGGCGCCATCGGGGGCGGTGCGGCTCGGCTCGCCAGGCGATACCGGAACACGGTCACGGACGACCACGGAGTCCCGGGACGCAGATAGGGCGAGACCTCGGCGTCGCGCGCTGCCGATGCCGCCGCGTCCATGAGCATGTCGACGGCCCGGCGGCGCGCCGCCGCGTCCGGATGCCGAGCCGCCCACTCCGACCAGGTGCGACCGCGCAACGGTCGGACCTGGTCGGGGTGCAGCCCCGGTTGCACGCCGAGGTCGAGCGCCAGCCGACCCGCGCGCGACGTGTGGATGACGATGCGCGCGCTGCCGGTGAGCACACCGTGCAGCCGGGCGGCCTCGCCGTCGGCGGTGGCGCCATCGACCTGCACACCCCCCGCACCGACTACGGCGAGAGTCCCGGTAACGCGCAACGGCGCGACGCTTTCGACCGTGCGCGAGCCGACCGCCGTACCGCGCAGCATGGCCGGCAACCCACGACCAGCGACCGGCGGCGGCGCCGGCCGGGCGGCCGCGACCCGCAACCGGTCCAGCGGGCCATGGAGCGCGGCGGCCGGCACGTCGCCCGTGGGGACCGCCCGCAGTACGCCGGTCTGGTTCGTGAGCTCGACGACGACGTCGCCCGCGCCGGGAACCGTGCCGTCCGCGGCGATGACCGTTGGTGCACCGCCCCCGGCGGGCACGAACCGCAGCGACACGAGCAGCGGAATGCGCGCCGCCTCGACGGCCGCGTCGAGCTGGATCGCCGCGGCGACGCGCTTGCGACCGGGCACGAAGCCTTGCCACACGACCGTGCCGCGCTGCAGCACGGGCGGCGAGGTGTCGTCGAGCGCGGTGACATCGACCGCGCCCGCCGGCTCGCGAACGATGAAGTCACCGGTGCCGGTCAGCGTCAGCGCCTGGCGAACGGTCGCCTCGGCCAGTGACCCGTCCGGTCGCAACGAGACGACAACGGTCTCGACGTTCGCGACCGGCCCGGGGACGCGCGTGGGGATGCGGATCACCCCCGGCACGTCGCCGAACGTCTCGGCGGTCTGCGGCGCTGGCAGTCTCAGCACCCCGGTCGGCGCCGACCCGAGGGCGTCCGGCGTATGGCTCGCGAGGCTCGTCGCGAGGCCGAGGAGGGCGAGCGAGCGGTGCACTCGCCCGCGCGGACAGGAGAGGCGCACGGCACTGTCGACCCTAGTGCGGGCGTGCCGATGAGCGGCGCGGAGCTGGTGCAGTCGGTGGCGACGGGGCTCGCTAACGGCGCGATCTACGGCCTCGTCGCGCTCGGCTTCTCCCTCGTCTTCCGGCTGACGCGCGTGCTGTCGTTCGCACACGGCGACCTGGTCGTCGCCGCGACGCTCACCGGCGTCTTCGTCACCGTCGGCAGCACGCCGGTCGTGCAGTCGCTCTCGCCCGCCGCGAGTGTTGCGTTCGTCGTCGTCGCGCTCGCCGGTGGCGCGGTCCTCGGTGGCGTCGTCTACGTCGTGTGCGTCCGGCCGTTCGCGCAGTCAACCGCCGTCGTCGACAGCGCCGCGATCGGCTGGGTCGCGGCGCTCGTCGGCGCTGGGCTCGTCCTGCGCGAGGGGTTCACGCTGCTCTTCCCGCGCGTCGCGACCGCAGTCCCCGACCCGCTGCATCTGGGCAGCCGGGTCGTCGACCTCCCGGGCGGTGCGACCGTCCCCGTGCGCGTCGCGTGGGTGCTTGTCATCGGGCTCGTCGTCGGAGTGCTC
>JBHELW010000031.1:0-15749 GCA_046262915.1 Mycobacteriales bacterium
CAGGTCTGGCAGCTCGTGCGTGCGGACCGTGGCTCGCCGTACGACGACACGCCGGGTCCGGCGCGAGCGGGAGGTGCGGTGGCGTGAAAGCGGTTGTCATGGCCGGCGGTGAGGGCACCCGCCTGCGGCCGATGACCGCCAACCAGCCGAAACCGCTGCTACCCGTCGTAAACCGGCCGATCATGGAGCACGTCCTGCGGCTGCTGCGCCGCCACGGCCTGCGCGAGACGGTCGTGACGGTGCAGTTCCTCGCGTCGCTCGTCCGCAACTACTTCGGCGACGGGGATGAGCTCGGGATGGAGCTCGGCTACGTCGCGGAGGAGTCCCCGCTCGGGACTGCCGGCAGCGTGAAGAACGCCGAGGCCGAGCTGGCTGACTCGCCCTTCCTCGTCATCTCCGGCGACGCGCTTACCGACATCGACCTCACGTCGTTGACGGAGTACCACCGGAAGAACAATGCGCTCGTCACGATTTGCCTCAAGCGCGTGCCGGACCCGCTCGAGTTCGGGATCGTCATCACCGGCGAGGACGGGCGCATCGAGCGGTTCCTCGAGAAGCCGACGTGGGGCCAAGTCTTCTCCGACACCGTCAACACCGGCATCTACGTCATCGAGCCCGAGGTCTTTGACGCCATCGCGCCGGGCGAGGTCGTCGACTTCGCGGGCGACGTCTTTCCCGCGCTGCTCGCCAAGGGGGCACCGCTGTTCGGCTACATCGCCGACGGCTACTGGGAGGACGTGGGCACACACGAGAGCTATCTCGCCGTACAGGCCGATGTGCTCAATCGGCAGGTCGACGTCGACATCGACGGCTTCGAGATCTCCGCGGGGGTGTGGATGGCGGAGGGTGCCGAAGTCGATCCCGAGGCGGTCCTGAAGGGGCCGCTGTACGTCGGTGACTACGCCAAGGTCGAGGCCGGCGCGGAACTGCGTGAATACACGGTGCTCGGGAGCAACGTTGTGGTGAAGGAGGGTGCATTCCTGCATCGCGCCGTCGTGCACGACAACGTCTTCATCGGCCCGCAGACGAACCTGCGTGGGTGCGTGGTCGGCAAGAACACCGACGTCATGCGCGGTGCGCACATCGAGGAAGGCGTCGTCGTGGGCGACGAGTGCGTCGTCGAGGAGGAGGCCTTTGTCTCCCACGGCGTCAAGGTGTACCCGTTCAAGACCATCGAGGCCGGCGCGGTCGTCAACACCAACGTCATCTGGGAGTCGCGCGGCCAGCGCAGCCTGTTCGGTCCGCGCGGCGTCAGCGGACTGGTCAACGTCGAGATCACCCCGGAGCTCGCGGTGCGGCTGGCGAGCGCCTACGCGACTACCTTGAAGAAGGGCGCCGTCGTCACGACGAGCCGTGACGCGTCGCGCGCCGCGCGTGCGCTCAAGCGTGCCGTTATCAGCGCGCTGAACGCCAGCGCGATCAACGTGCGCGACCTCGAAGTCGCGCCGACGCCGGTGACCCGTTTCGACATCAGCAACGGCGATTCCGTCGGTGGTGTCACCTTGCGCACGTCGCCCGGCGATCCGCAAAGCCTCGACATCATGTTCCTCGATGACCGCGGCGCCGACATCAGCCTCAACGCCCAACGCAAGATCGAGCGCGTGTTCCATCGTCAGGAGTTCCGCCGCGCGTTCCCCGGCGAGATCGCAGAGCTCATGTTTCCGCCACGTGCCGTGGAGCGCTACGTCGAGGACCTCGTCCGCAGCGTCGACACCTCCGGCATCCGCGAGGCCGCTCTGAAAGTCGTCCTCGACACCGCGGGCGGGGCCACCGCGACGGTGCTGCCGAGCCTCCTCGGTCGGCTCGGGGTCGAGGTTCTCACGGTCAACGGGCGGCTGGACGAGACGTCGACGACGGAGACGGTCGCGGAGCACATGCGCGACATCGAGCGCCTCGGGGAGCTTGTCGCGTCATCGCGGGCGCAGTTCGGCGCGCGGTTCGACCATGCCGGGGAGCGCCTCGCGGTCGTCGACGAGCGCGGCGCGCTGATCCATGACGACCGCGCGTTGCTCGTCCTGCTCGAGCTGGTCTGTGCGGAGCGCGCGAGCGGTCTCGTCGCGCTACCGGTCACGACGACCCGAGTGGCGGAGCGGATCGCCGGTGGCCACGGGGCCAAAGTTGTGTGGTCCGGGCACGCGACGAGTGCGCTGATGACGCGCGCCACCGAGCCCGGGATGATCTTCGCGGGTGACGGCCGCGGTGGCGTCGTCGTTCCGGAGTTCTCGGTCGCACTCGACGGTGTCGCTGCGTTCGTCCGGCTCGCCGGATTGCTGGCGCGTCGCACCGAACCGCTGAGCGCGGTCGAGGCGCGGCTCCCGGACGCGCACGTCGTACGCCGGTCGGTCCCGACGCCGTGGGCCGTGAAGGGCGCCGTCATGCGCTCAGTGGTCGAAGCGGCGCGCGGCTGTGAGCTCGACACGACCGACGGGGTGCGCGTCGTCGAGCCGGGAGGCGAGTGGCTGCTCGTCCTGCCAGACCCGACCGAGGCCGTGACGCACCTCTGGGCTGAGGCAGACGACCCAGCGCGCGCCTCGGAAATCCTCGAACGCTGGACCGCGGTCGTCACCGCGGCGAGCAGATAGCGGGCCGCGCCGCTCAATGCCGCAGAATCGCGGCATGCACACCCACTCGGCGAGTGACACTGCGGCGCAGCATCGCCCCGCCTCGTCGCTACTCGACGAGCTCACCACGAAGACGGTCGACCCCGGCTACGCCGAGGTGGCCGCGCAGCGCACTGCAGCGGGAGAGGCGCGGCGCGGCGGTGCCGGATCCTTCATCGCCATTGCGCTCGCGATGGGTGTGCTCGTCTCGTTGGCGGCGCGCGAGACCCGCCTACGCGCGCCGGCGACTGCGCGCACGCGCGCCGCACTCATCATCGAAACGCGCCGCCGGGAGGCGATCGCGGATCGTCTCGTGGCGGACGCACTTGCCGCGCGGCGCGATCTCGCGGCTGCGCAGGACGCGCAGTTGAGCCACTCGCGCGACGGCTTGGCTCTCTCGCGACAGCTGGCGATGTTGGAGGACGCGGTCGGAGCCCAGCCCGTTCGCGGGCCGGGCCTCGTCGTGCGACTCAGCGACGCACCACCCGACGCCCAAGACCGCGACGACCCGGACGACGCCGCACTGATCCGGGACTCTGACGTGCAGCAGGTCGTCAACGCCCTTTGGGCGGCGGGCGCCGAGGCCACGGCGGTGAACGGCATACGTGTTACCGCGCTCACTGCGATCCGACAAGCTGGCGAGGCAATCCTCGTGGACTACCGCGCGCTCCGCTCGCCCTACGAAATCACCGCGCTGGGGGACGCCGACACGATGGAGCCGGCGCTCGCGGACAGCGCTGCGGCGCGTCGCTTCCACACATTTAGCGAGGTCTACGGTCTCGGCTACCGCGTGCGACGCGTCTCTCGACTCGAGGTCGCCGCCGCGACGATCACGACGCTCGAGCACGCCCGGCGGGTCGGTGCCGCATGATCGCGGCGCTCGCGCTCATCGTCGGCGCGGTCATCGGCTGGGCGGTCCACCCGGCCGTGCCGCTGTGGCTGCAGCCGTACCTGCCGATCGCCGTGGTTGCGGCCATGGACGCCGCATTCGGCGGTCTGCGCGCCTTGCTGGACGGCATCTTCGACGACAAGGTCTTCGTCGTGTCGTTCGTGTCCAACGTCGTGGTGGCCGCCGTGATCGTTTTCATCGGCGACCAGCTGGGCGTTGGTGGCCAGATGTCCACGGCCGTGGTCGTCGTGTTGGGCATTCGCATCTTCTCGAACGTCGCCGCCTTGCGCCGACGCGTGTTCAAGGCGTAGCCGTGCGACGCGCACCCGTATCGACGAGGTGGCTCGTTGCTGCGCTCGCCGCCTCTCTCGGCTTCGCGTTTGTCGTCCAGGTCCGGACGACACGCGGCGAGTCGGCGCTCGCCGGCGCCCGCCAGGAGGATCTCGTGCGCATCCTCGACGACTTGACGGCTCGGACGGACCGCCTGCGCGGCGAGATCACGGACCTCGAGCGCACGCGCGAGCGGTTGACCTCTGGATTCGGGCGCGAGGATGCTGCGCTCGCCGAAGCGCGCAAGCGCGCGGATGCCCTGGGGATCTTGGCCGGCACGGTCGCGGCCGAAGGCCCGGGCGTCACCGTCGAGATTCGGGACCCCGAGCACACGGTGACCGCGGATGTGCTTCTCGACGCGCTACAGGAGCTGCGCGACGCCGGGGCGGAGGCCATCCAGCTGAACGGCGTGCGTCTGGTCGCGTCGAGCTACCTCATCGACCCGGCGGGAAGCCCCGGAAGCGTCGAGGTCGACGCCAACCGGGTGGCGCCGCCGTACCGCTTCGTTGCCATCGGTGATGCCGACACCCTGGCCGAGGCGATGGGCATCCCGGGCGGAGTCATCGACACGGTCGGATCGCGCGCGGGAGCGCGGGCGATCGTGACGCCGCGCGCGCGGCTGGTCGTCACCGCCTTGCGGCCGCTTTCGAGCGGTAGTTAGTCTCTCGCCCGATGTTTCCTGACGACCTCAAGTACACGACCGAGCACGAGTGGGTGCGTGCCGACGGCGACGCCGTCCGCGTCGGCATTACTGACTATGCGCAGCAGGCGCTCGGAGACATCGTCTACGTGTCGCTGCCCGAGATTGGCGCGGCGGTCGAAGCCGGCAAGCCGCTTGGCGAGGTGGAGTCGACGAAGAGCGTGTCCGACGTCTACGCGCCGGTCACTGGATCCGTGCGCGCGCGGAACGACGCGCTCGACGCCACGCCGGAGCTCGTCAACTCCGACCCCTACGGTGCTGGGTGGTTGGTCGAGCTCACGATGGCCGATGCCGCCGCGCTCGACACGCTCCTCGACGCCACGGCGTACGAGGCCCTCGTCGCCCAGCAGTAACGCTCAACCGTCAAGCGACGGTTGACCCTCTGCTGCGCGCGTGACTAGCCTCGACTCGACCTCGAACCCGTGACGTGCAGTGATACGGCGGTTGGCCCGCCGGGGAGGCGACGGCCGGCGTGTTCTGCACCAGGTGTGGTCAACAGAATCCTGACGACGGGTCGTTTTGCGCGCGATGTGGCGCGCCGCTGACGCGACCGGCGGGGGACCGGCCGTCGGAGACGACCTCGACGATTGCCCTGTCCGCGGTCGACATCGACCACACGCCCGACGACGACCCGGCGGGCGACGACAGCGCCGCGATCGACGCGCTTCCCGAGGGGTCGGCACTACTGGTCGTCAAGCGCGGCCCCAACGCGGGAAGCCGATTTCTCCTCGACAAGGACGTCACGACCGCCGGCCGTCATCCCGAGAGCGACATCTTCCTGGACGACGTGACCGTGTCCCGCCGGCACGCGGAGTTCCGGCGCGACGCGCGGCACGCGTTTACGGTGGCCGACGTCGGCAGCCTGAACGGCACCTACGTCAACCGCGAGCGCACAGACGCGAGCGCCCTGAGTGGCGGCGACGAGGTGCAGATCGGGAAGTTCCGCTTGGTCTTCTTCGACAGCCCACGAGCAGCGGGCACGGGGTGACCGTGGCGACGGGCGCACGCAAGGCGTTCATGAGCATCGGCGAGGCGCTCGCGCAACTGCGCGCCGAGTTCCCGGACGTGACGATCAGCAAGATCAGGTTTCTCGAGTCAGAGGGCCTGATCGAGCCCGAGCGCACGAGCTCGGGCTACCGGAAGTACTCACGTGAGGATCTCGGGCGGCTGCGGTACGTCCTCGCGGCGCAACGTGACCACTACCTGCCGTTACGCGTCATCAAGGCTCATCTCGAGGCGCTCGACCGTGGCCTCGAGCCGGGTCTTCCTGGCGAGACCGGTCCACGCGTCCCGCGCTCCCTCTCGGTTGCGGACGGCATGCCGGGTCCCGACGCGTTCGTCGCCGACGCCACCGACGTGCGGTTGTCGAAGTCCGAGCTCGCGAACGCCGCTGGGCTGAGCGATGAGGAGCTCGGCCAGCTCGAGCAGTACGGGCTGCTCGCGCCGCGTCCGGGCAGCACCTACTACGACGGCGACGCGCTCATCGTGGCCAAGACCGTCGCCGAGATGTCGCGGTTTGGTATCGAGGCCCGGCACCTACGCCCGTTCAAGTCCGCGGCCGATCGCGAGATCGGGTTGTTCGAGCAAGTCATCACGCCCCTGGTGCGCCAGCGCAACCCCGAGGCGCGGGCGAGAGCGGAAGAGGTGACCCGCGAGCTCGCGGCGCTCTCGGTGAAACTGCACGCGACGCTGGTCCGCGCGGGTCTGCGTCCCGGCGCGCGACGGTAGTAAACGACGAGCGCGGGGCACATTCCGCGCGGTGTACGTTGCAAGGCCGGCGCGCGTGGAGGACTGGTGCAAGAACTCACGGTGGTCGGCGTCCGGGTGGAGCTGCCGACGAACCAACCGATCGTGCTGCTCAAAGAAGCCACCGGTGACCGCTACCTGCCGATCTGGATCGGCGCGGTCGAGGCGACGGCCATCGCGTTCGCGCAGCAGCAGATCGTCACTGCGCGCCCGATGACACACGACCTGATGAAAGACATCGTGGAGGGGCTCGGTGTCGGACTGACGGCCGTGCACATCACCGACCTGCAAGAGGGCGTGTTCTACGCAACCCTCGTCTTCGACAACGGCGCCGAGGTGTCAGCCCGGCCATCCGACGCGATCGCGCTCGCCATGCGCATGGACGTCACGATCTACGCCGAGGAGTCGGTGCTCGCCGACGCCGGGATTCCGATCGCGGACGAGCAGGAGAGCGAGGTCGAGAAATTTCGGGAGTTCCTCGACCAGATATCGCCGGAGGATTTCAAGCAGCCCGGTAGCACGGAGTCGTGAACCCTCGACCTGACCAGGACATACTCGATCTCTAGTTGAGGCTTAAGACTGCGACGCGCCCGCGGGCGGTGATTGACCCCCGTCGCACGGGTGCCTAGCGTCGCCGTACGCCAGTTAGGCGGCGGTCCAGAGGGTGGTTCGGGGAGGACGCGGTGGGCGGCAGTAGCACTGGCGAGCCGCCGGGCATGCCGCCGCAGCAAGACGTCCTCTTCGTCGAAGGCATTCCGGCGGACGACGTGGGCTACCGCCCCCCGACAGCGTGCGCCGTCGCGGGCATCAGCTATCGCCAGCTCGACTACTGGGCCCGCACCAACTTCGTGCTCCCGACGATCCGCGACGCGTCCGGGTCCGGGACGCAACGGCTCTACTCGTTCCGCGACATCGCGCTGCTCAAGGTCGTCAAGCGGCTGCTGGACAGCGGCGTCTCGCTGCAGAAGGTGCGTGCCGCCGTCGACCGGCTGCGCGAGCGCGGCGTCAGTGACCTCTCGGACGTCACGTTGATGAGCGATGGCAACACGATCTACGAGTGCACCTCCGACCAGGAGGTCATCGACCTCGTCCGCGGTGGCCAGGGAGTGTTCGGAATCGCCGTGGACAAGGTGATCCACGAGGTCGAGGGCACCTTGGCCGCACTGCCGGGGGAGCGGGCCGACGTGTCGGCTACGGAACATCCCGGCGACGAGCTGGCGTCCCGCCGACGCCGCCGCACCTCCGCCTGAGGTTTGCCGAAGCCTCCGCGCGCTGCCACGATGCACGCCGCTCGCCGTTAGCGAAGGACGCTCGTGGACTACGCCCCACACACCGAAACCGACGACGCTGCCATGCTCGCGGTCCTCGGCCTGGACAGCATCGATGATCTCTTCGCCGCGCAGATTCCGGTCGACCTGCGATCGCCCGCCGACCTCGGTCTCGCCCCCGGGCTGCCGGAGGCGGACGTGCTTGCGCGGCTCCGGACGCTCGCGGCACGCAACACGAGCGTCGACGACGCGGTGTGCTTCCTCGGCGGAGGCGTGTACGACCACTACCAGCCAGCTCTCGTGCCGGCGGTCGTCGGCAAGCCCGAGTTCGCGACGGCCTACACGCCCTACCAGCCGGAGATGAGTCAGGGCGAGCTGCAGGCGCTTTTCGAGTTCCAGACGCTCGCTAGTGAAGTGCTCGGTCTGCCCGTCGCGAACTCGAGCCTGTACGACGGCGCGTCGGCCGTCGTCGAGGCGGTCGTGATGTCGGTCGGCGCCACGGGTCGCCCCCGCGTGGTGATCGCGGGTCTGCTGGACCCGCGGTACCGGGCCGTCCTCGCGACATACGCCGGCGGGCTTGACCTTGAGCTCGTCGACGTCGCCGCCACAGCCGGGAGTGTCGGCGTGGACGCCGTTCGCGACGCCGCGGCCGAGGCCGCGTGCGTCGTGGTCGCCCACCCGAACGCCGCGGGCGTACTGGAAGACGTGCCTGCGCTGGCCGCGGCCGCGCACGAAACTGGAGCGCGGCTCATCGTGTCGTTCGACCTGGTGCTCGCCGGAGTGCTCGAGCCACCAGGTCGCCTCGGCGCCGACATCGTCGTCGCTGACGGGTTGTCCGCGGGCAATGCGCTCGCGTTCGGCGGACCAGGCGTCGGCCTCCTGGCGTGCGCCGACCAGGACCTACGGCGGCTTCCCGGTCGGCTTGTCGGGCAGACCGTCGACGCGGCAGGTCGCCGCGGGTTCGTGCTCACACTGCAGGCGCGTGAGCAGCACATCCGGCGCGAGAAGGCGACGTCGAACATCTGCACCAACGAGTCGCTGAACGCCCTCGCAACTGCCGTCTACCTGTCGTGGCTAGGGCCGCAAGGGCTGCGCGAGATCGGCGAGCGATGCCTCGCCGGCAGTGCCTACGCCGCCGCCGAGCTCACCCAGGTGCCCGGCGTCGCGCTGGCGTTCCCGGGCGCGAGCTTCGGCAAGGAGTTTGCGCTTCGCGTTGCCGATCCGACTCGGGTCCAACGCGCGCTCGCGGCGGCTGGGTACCTCGTCGGGCCCGTCGTCGACCTCGCGCGGGAGGAGCTCCTTCTCGTCGCGGTGACCGAGCAGCGAACGCGCCGCGAGGTCGACGGGTTGGTCGCCGCTTTCCGGGCCGCTGTCGCAGCGGACGGCAACGAATGACGGTGGATCGTCAGCCTTCCGAGGCGTTGCTCTGGGAGCGTTCGCGACCAGGCCGCCGCGCTTCGAGCGTCCGCGACACGGGCATCGACTTGGTCGGCGCGACAGACCGCATCCCGGAGCAGCTGCGCGCACGGTCCGGCGTAGCGCTCCCGGAGCTCGCCGAGCGCGACTTGGTGAGCCACTACACCCGCCTGGCGCACCGGAACTTCTCGATCGACGAGGGCTTCTACCCGCTCGGTTCCTGCACGATGAAGTACAACCCCAAGGTCGCTGAGGTGGCCGCCGCGCTGCCGGGCTTCGCCCGTCTGCACCCTGCGCAGCCGGTCGAGCAGGTGCAGGGTGCGCTCGAGTTGCTGTGGTCGCTCGAACAAGCTCTCGCCGCGCTCACCGGGCTCGCGTCCGTCACGTTCCAGCCGGCCGCCGGCGCCGCCGGCGAACTCACGGGGCTGCTCATCATCCGCGCCTACCACGAGAGCCGTGGCGATGCGCGCCGCCGCGTGATCATCCCCGATCAGGCGCACGGGACGAACCCGGCGTCGGTGCGCCTCGCCGGCTACGAGGTCGCTGAGGTGCCGAGCGACTCCCAGGGGCTCGTCGACCTCTCGGCCCTCGAGAAGCTGCTCGACACCGATGTCGCGGCGCTCATGCTGACCAACCCCAACACGCTGGGGCTGTTCGACCGCAACATCGCGGAGATCGCGCGCATGATGCACGCGGTTGGCGCGCGGCTGTACTACGACGGCGCGAACTTCAACGCGATCCTGGGCCGCGCTCGTCCCGGCGACATGGGATTCGACGTCGTGCACATGAACCTGCACAAGACGTTCGCCACACCGCACGGTGGCGGCGGCCCCGGGTCCGGGCCGGTAGCGGTGACCGCCGAGCTGGCGCCGTTCCTCCCCGGGCCGCACCCGGTGCGCCTCGAGGACGGGACGTTCGGCTGGCACGACGACGCGAGCTCGATCGGCAAGGTGCATGGCTGGCACGGCAACTTCGGCATCGACGTGCGCGCCTATGCCTACCTGCTCGCCAACGGCGGGAACGGCCTCCGCCGGGTGAGCGAGCGCGCCGTCCTGAACGCCAACTACCTGCTGGCACAACTCAAGGATGCGTACGAGCTGCCCTACCCGGGGCCCGTGATGCACGAGTTCGTGCTCTCCGCGCGGCGCCAAAAGCGCGAGTACGGCGTGCGCGCGCTCGACATCGCGAAGGCGCTGGTCGATCGCCGAATCCACCCGATGACGGTGTACTTCCCACTCATCGTCGACGAGGCGATGATGATCGAACCAACCGAGACCGAGTCGCTCGAAACGCTCGATGAGTTCATCGCGGTGATGCGGGAGATCGCGCAGATTGCGGCGACTGATCCGGACACTCTGCACGCGGCACCGGTGACAACGCCGGTGGGGCGGCTGGACGAGGCGCGCGCGGCGCGGCAGCTGGTCGTGCGTTGGGCGCCCGGGGCTACGGACTAGGCGGCGGCGACGCCGCAGCGACGCGGGCCGATGACGCGCCCATCCGGCAGGATCTCACCGGTGTCTTCGAAGATCACGACGCCGTTGCAGAGCAGGTTCCAGCCTTGTTCCGGGTGGCTGGAGATGACGCGGGCGGCATCGCGGTCGGGTGCGTCGCAGGACGGACAGTTCGGCGTGTGCTGGCACATCGTTACCGCTCCCATTAGGCGCTTCGACGCCCTTGCCTTGCTCTTGGTCTTTCGGCACATGTCGGGCGTCGCCGTATAGCCATGACGGAGGATTTGTGCCCTCGCATCGTGGCCCGGTTTTCGCCCGGTCATCCGCTTCAACGACCGGGCTGTGCATAAGTGGCGGCGAGCGCGTCAGCCGCTATGACTCTGCCCGCACCGCCGCGCGTACCCGCGCGCTGGCGTGACTCGCTGGTCGAATGCGCGCGCTGGGAGTGGCGCGTCGCGCAGGGCGGTAACCCGCATGGGCTGCTCGAGACGTTTCTGCGGGAGCACGGCCTGCCAGTAGCGGAGCTCGCGGCCCGCGCCCAAGGAGTGGGGGCTGCCGGCGGCGTTGTCGGCGCGGCGATCCTCGTGGGCGCGGCGGCGATCGCGCCCGACGTAGCTTCGGCGCTCGGCACACCTCGTCGGACGTGCGCGGAGGTCCCGGACGCCGTCGCGGTCATCTACAAGCTCGGCGATGCGCGGCCCGCGGCGGCGGCGGCGGCGGCGGCGGGCACCGCGGGGATCGGGGCTTGGATGCCGTCGTGGTCTCCGGCGGAGCACGCGGCCGCCGTAGACCAGGTGCGGACCGCCATCGCGGGCGGGGACGTCTACCAGGTGAACCTGGTCGGCCACACCAGCGCGCGCTACACCGGAGACGCTGCTGCGATCGCGCGTGCGGTGTGCGGCGTGGCCGCGGCGCCATATGCCGGCGCGCTCGCGGGGGAGGGGTGGCTCGTCGCGTCGGCGTCGCCCGAGGGCTTCATCGAGGTGCGCGACGGCGTCGTGCGCACCCGGCCGATCAAAGGTACGGCGACGCGCGCGGCAGATCAGGCCGCCGACGAGAGTGCCCGCGATCGCTTGCAGACCAGCGCGAAGGACCGCGCGGAGCACGTGATGATCGTCGACCTGGAGCGCAACGACTTGGCGCGTGTCGCCGCGGATCCCGTGCGCGTGCCCACCCTTTACGCCGTGCGACCGCTCGCCGGCCTGTGGCACGCGGAGTCGGTCGTCGAGGCGCCCTTGCGGGCGGGCGTCGGGCTAGCGGAGCTGTTGGGCGCGACGTTCCCCGGCGGCTCGGTCACCGGCGCGCCCAAGCTCGCGGCTCTGGCGCAGATCTCGGCGCTGGAGCCCATCAGCCGCGGACCGGCAATGGGTGCGCTCGGCTGGGTCGGCGCGGACGGCACTGTCGACCTCGGACTGACGATCCGCACCGTCGCCATCGCCGCCGGCCGGGTGCATCTCTGGGCGGGGGGTGGCATCACCTGGGGGAGCGACGCCACCGCCGAGGTTGCCGAGGCCGCGGCGAAGGCAGCACCCATCCGGACCGCGCTCAGCGCGCTGCAGGCCTGATCCCCGCCTGGGCTAGGTCCGTCCCTCGCGCTCCTGCGCGACATGCAAAGACTCGGGCCGCGGCATCCAGTCGGCGACCAGCACCGGCCAGCCGTCCGCGGTCAGCTCCGCGCATACCTCCGGGTCGTCGTCCACGACGACGGCCACGGTTCGCCCGCGCGCCAACCGCCGTAGCTCGTCCCGCTTCGCCTGGCGTGCCGGCCGGCGGTCGCCCTCGCGGCGCATGACGACGCGATGCCCGGCTAGCCCGTGCGTCGCCAGCCAAGCTTCGGTGTCGGCGCGACAACGCTCCGGTCGGCCAGTGAGGAAGACCACCTCGTGCCCATCCGCGAGCCGGCTCACGACGGCCAGCCCCTCCCGCAGCGGCTGATCGTCGACGGCGGCAGCGAAGAATCGGTCCCACTGCTTCGGCCGTGACTCGACGTAGCGCAGCCGGTGGCGTACGTCGGCAACGACGCCGTCGATATCCACGACGGCGAGGGGTGCCAGCTCGCTCAATTCGATCCCGCGTGACACGTCATCAGCCGGCACGCGCACATCTTCGCGCTTGGTCGCGCCGTGCCCGTCGGTAGGGGGAGGACCGCGGCTCAGGCCTGGTTGTTGGAAGTTGACATAATGCCCATTATCGGCACTTAGGGCAGACGAGCGAAGCGAACGGTCGACGTCGCGAACACCCGGCGCTGGGTGACCCGCCCCAGGGCCGCGTTGGTGTCGATCATCATGCCGCCGCCCACGTAGATGCCGATGTGGTTGGCCGGGTCGCCGTAGATCACCAAGTCGCCCGCGGTGAGATCACGCAGCGGCACGGGAACGGCGACGGCGGCGATGCCGCGCGGCGTCGTGCCGAGCTCGTCGCCGCCCGCCTTGAGCCACGCCCAGCGAACGAGGCCCGCGGCGTCGAAGCGCGGCCCATCCGCACCTCGCTCGTAGCGGGCGCCGCGCATGCTGCGGGCCCCGCGGACGAAGCGCATGCCGATCGTCCGGGCGCGCGTCCGTGGCTTGTGCCCGAGCGGCGGCACCGGCCGCAGGGCAGTGCTCCGCGGCGGCGTTGTCGCCTTGCCCTGCTGCTGCGGCTGGGGGGTGGCGGCCGGCTTTGCTCGATGGGCGGCCGGCGCCGTCGCGCGCGGGACCCGGCCGTAGCGGACGACGGCCTCGGTCCAGACCGCCCGCTCGGTGACCTGGCCGCGGCTGCTGGAGGCGTCGATCATCTTGCCGCCGCCCAGATACAGCCCGACATGAGTGACCGGGTCGCCGAAGAAGACAAGGTCGCCGGGCAGCGCCTCCGCGGGATCGAGCGCAACCACCCAGGCCTGCTGCTGCGCCGAGGTGCGCGGGATGGCGCGGACGCCACCCGAGGTCCGCCACATGACGGAGGTGAGACCGGAGCAATCCCACTCATCCGGGCCGACGCCGGCCCACACGTAGCGGTCGCCCAGCTGCTGGCGCGCGGCGATGATCACCCGGCGCGCGGCCTCGTCCGGCGGCGCGGGGCTCGCGCTGCCGCCGGTCGCGGCCAGCCCGGAGGCGCCCAGCGCGCCGAGCAGTGCGACGAGGGACGCCAGGCGGCGGGGCGTGCGGGCGAGCCGGGTCAACGGGGCTCCAGGTGAGGAAGTGACAGAAGTCCATTTCATGCATCGGAGGTGATCTGCTCCGGCTTGACCCGCGACACCTCTCGTCTGCGCCCGGCGGGGGTGTCACACTCGGCGCGTGCGCTACGTCCAGCACGTCCCCGAGATGCCTGACGTCTACGGCGCGGACCGCCTGCTCCGCGCGCACCTGGATCGGGTGCTCGGCGACCCCGGGCATGCCAAGGCCGCTCCGCTGCTCGACGCGCTGGGCCGCGAGATCACTGAGTCGTTGCGCGCCGCCGCGACTGACGCCGAGGCCCACCCACCCGTGCTGCGGCAGTACGACGGCTGGGGTCGCCGCATCGACACCATTGACACCAGCGCTGGTTGGGAGACCCACCGGCGCGCCGCCACCCGTCACGGCCTCGCCCAGCTCCCCTATGAGGACGGCGCTCGCGCCGAGTGGGGCGCCGGTGCGCGCGTCGTCCAG
This sequence comes from Mycobacteriales bacterium, assembly GCA_046262915.1. GTDB lineage: Bacteria > Actinomycetota > Actinomycetes > BP-191 > BP-191 > JBHELW01. Next base: position 14,024 of record JBHELW010000031.1, read on the forward strand.
CACGCGTTGCTGCACATCTACGCGCCCGAGTCCGCGACGTACTCGTGCCCGGTCGCGATGACCGACGGGGCGATCGCGGTGCTCCGCGCTCCCGGCGTAGACCGCTCGCTGCAAGACCGCCTCCTCCCCCGGCTACTGAGCCGCGACCCCGAAACGGCGTGGACCTCCGGGCAGTGGATGACGGAGACCGAGGGCGGCAGCGATGTCGGGCGCGCGTCGACGCGCGCGGAGTGGGCGGACGGCGCCTGGAGGCTCTACGGCGAGAAGTGGTTCTGCTCGTCGACCGCCTCGGAGCTGGCGATCGCCCTTGCCCGGCCGGCTGGGGCGCCCGACGGCAGCCGCGGCCTCGCGTGCTTCGTCGTCCCGCGCTACGCCGGAGTGCTCGACGGGGCGATCGCCGACGAGCGGGTGACGTCGGCGGACCTCTACGTGCACCGGCTGAAGGACAAGCTCGGCACGCGCGCGCTGCCCAGCGGCGAGGTCGGGCTCGACGGCGTCGTCGTCGCCCCCGTAGGCGACCCGGCGGTGCCCGGGCTGCACCGAATGCTGGTCCTCGTGCAGATCACTCGCCTGCACAATGCGGCCGCGGCCGCCGCGGGCATGCGGCATGGACTCTTGCGCGCGGTTGCGTACGCCGGAGCACGCGAGGCGTTCGGCAGCCGCCTCGACCGCCAGCCGCTGCATCGCGAGACCCTTGGCTGGCTCGCCGTCGACGCGGACGCCGCTTTCGCGCTGACGGCGTTGTGCTTCGAGCTGCTCGGCCGGTCCGAGAAAGGCGACGAGTCGGCTGGCCGCCTGCTGCGCATCGCCGCTCCGCTCGCGAAGGCGCGGACGGCGCGGCTCGCCGTCGCGGCGGCGAGCGAGTACGTCGAGAGTTTCGGCGGCCCCGGCTACGTCGAGGACACGGGCATCCCCCGGCTGTTGCGCGACGCCCAAGTGCTGCCCATCTGGGAGGGCACGACGAACGTGCTCTCGCTCGACGTGCTGCGCGCGCTCTCGCGCGACGACGCGCTCTCGCCGTACGTCGGGTTCGTCGACGAGGCGATCGCCGCCAGCGATCCGGTCCTGGGCGAGGTCGCGGCAACATGCGCGGCCGCTCGCCGGCGCGTCGCGGACGCAGCGGAGGTAGCACAGCGCGACCCCGGCGGGGCTGGCACGCAGGCCAGGGCTCGAGGGCTAATGACCGATATGGCTGACCTGCTCGCCGCGGCGGCATTGCTCCGGCAGGCGACCTGGGATGCGGCGCGCGGCGACGATCGGCTGGCGCTGGTCGTCCGGTTGTGGACGGAGCGGCGGCTCGCCGGTACCGCGATCGCCGGCGCGGCACACGAGAACTTCGAACAGCTGGTCGGTCACCCCAGCGCGCGCTAGGGAATCTTCACTCGCGGTCACTCGTTGTGCTCGTCAGGACCCCTGTTCCTGGGAGGCAGCAATGGGCGACCGCGTCCTTCGCGGCAGCCGGCTCGGTGGCGTCAGCTACGAAAGCGATCGCAACACCGACCTGGCGCCACGGCAGGCGGCGCAGTACGAGTGTCCGGACGGGCACCGATTCAGCGTGCCCTTTGCCGCCGAAGCCGAGGTCCCCCCGACCTGGGCGTGCCGGACCTGCGGCGAGCCCGCCGTACTCGTCGGCGGTGCCGCGCCGGAGCCGAAGAAGACCAAGCCGACCCGCACGCACATGGACATGCTCCGCGAGCGCCGGTCCACCGCCGACCTCGAAGAGGTC
>JBHELW010000032.1:0-17543 GCA_046262915.1 Mycobacteriales bacterium
CGACCGTGGCGCGTGCGCCGGCGGGCAGCGCGCGGAGCACGGCCTGGACGACGCGATAGACAACGGTCGCCGTGCCGACGGCCGGCGACGGCGGGAGGGCCGTCGCGTTCAGCTCGACCGCTACGCCGGAGTCCTCGCGGAGCCGAGCCGCGAGCGCGTTCAGTGCTTCGACGAGTGGGGTCTCGGCACGCGGCCGCAGCTGCCACGCGGTCGCACGCGTCCGGCGTACGGCGTGCTGGATCGCGGTCGACGCCTCGGCGAGGACGCTGTCGGGGGGCCCGTCGGTCGTTCGTTGTCCCGCCAGGTCCACCGCGTAGCGCGCCGCGACGAGTGCCTGCAGCACGTCGTCGTGCAGCGCGTCGGCGATGGCCGCCTGCGCGCTTTCCTGTGCCGCGATGAGCCGCTGCGCCGCCACGCGGACGTCGTCCCCCGCGGCGGCGTGGGTCAAAGCGCTCACCAGGTGGTCCTCCTTGCTAGGACCATCGGCTGCCGCGCGAGCGGCCGTTAGCGACAGGCGCGCCGAATTTCGGCGGGTCAGCCCTCGAGCAACGCGGCCAGGTCGGGCCGAGCGAGCCATTCGGTACGCAGGTCGTCAGGCAGGTCGGCAGCTATCGCCAGTACGGCGGTTCGCGCCGCACCGAGCGATGCCGCGCCGTCGTCTGGGTTGTCGGCCATGAGCAGGGCACCGAGCAGCGCGCGCGAGGGCCAGATCAGCGGCAGCGCACCGAGGCCCTCGGCGAGCGTCGCGGCCCGGCGCAAGGCACTCGCGGCGTCCGTCGGCGCAACGCTGACGCGGGCGACACCGAGGAACAGCAGGCTCTTCGCGTCGTGCCGCGGTGCCCGGGCCCGCTCCGCGCGTTCGACCGCGGCTTCCGCGGCCTCGGCGGCCGACTCCGGATCCTCCGCGAGCAGGGCCAGCTCGGTGCGCACCCAGTCGTACCGGACCCGCTGCCGCCACCATTCCGTCGGTCGGTCGGGCAGTAGCGCCGCCGCCTTGTCGGCCGCGCTCGTGGCTGTCGCGGCGTCGCCGAGCCCGACCGCGTCCGCGGCCAGGCCCAGCTGGCAGGCGAACGCGGCCTCGCCCTTGCCGTCGGCGAGCGCCAGGCCGCGCTCGTCGGACTGCTGCGCGACGCCGTGCCGGCCCAGTTGGCGCTGCACGCTGGCGACGCTCGCGGCGGCGAACCCGCCGAAGAGCCGCACCTCGGGCGCGGTGCCCTTCGCCTCGGCCAGGTCGACCAGTGGCGCGAGCACGTCGAGGGCGCGCGCGTATCTGCCGGCCGCGCCGAGTGAGAGTCCGAGCAGCCAGGACGCGGCGGTCGACTCGGCGACTCGCTTCGCCTGCTGGGCCCGCTCGACCGCGACCTCGAGCGCCTCGACCGCCTTCGGCGGCGGACCGTGGAACGCCGCGCGCTCGCCCTGCGCGAGCAGCTGCGCGAGATCGGCTTCCACATGTCCTCCTGGCTCGTCCTGCTGGCGGAGGATAGCGGCGGCTCTACGCGCTTCCGAGTGGCGCGACCGGCGCGCGCGACGTGCCGACGTACTCTCGGAACGAGGACCAACCCAGCGCCAACCTCGAGGACCGACGCCGTGACAATGCGCGTGCGCGATCACCGCTCGCGCTCGGCGGCGCATCGCCGGGTCGCGCTGTGCGTCGTCGCGGTGGTCGTCGCGACGACCGCTTGTGCCGGCGCGTCCGGGCGCACGACGGGAGGCAGCCTTACGCCGAGCGGCTCGGCGGTCGCGGCACCGGGCCCCGCGGTCGCAGTGCCGAAGCTGCACCGGCGGTTGCGCCCCGACGTCTTCCTGTCCGCCCCGCGCTCGCTCAGCCCGGACGAGGTACGCAAGCTGATCGCCGTATCGCCGTGGGGCAGCGCGACGATCCGGCTGGGCGCCGTGCGCATCGCAGGGCACTCGCTGCGCGCAGCCGGCGTGGAGCCCGGCACGTTTCGGCGCTTCGCGGCGTCGGGCACGGCCGAGTCCGACCCGGTGTGGCAGGCGGTCGCCCGCGGTGAGGTCGTGATTAGCCACCGCGTCGCGCAGGATCTCAAGCTGCCGCTGGGCGGCAACCTCGCCGTCGCGGCGCACACGGAGCGCACGCTGCGCCTCGGGGCGCTCGCCACGATGGGGCTGCCCGAGGTCACCGTGGTGATGTCCGACGTCACCGCGGAGGCGCTGGGGTTCCGGCGGCGCACCGGGATGGTCTTCTCCGCGGGTAACGGCGACCCGACGCGGCTAGCCGGTCAGGTGCGACAGCGGATCCGGCCGGGCACGACCATCGACCTGCTCAGCCAGCCCGCGGCGGCGCCGCTCGCGTTTTTGACCGGCAGCCGTGCCGCGCGCGCGTTCGGCGCATTCAGCTACCGCTACTACCCCGACGGCACGATCGAGCCGAACCGCAGCTGGGTGCGCAGCAACATCGTGTCGGCCTACGTGCCGATCCTCGGCCGAGTCACCTGCCACCGGCTGATGATTCCGCAGCTCGCCGGCGCGCTCGGTGAGCTGCAACGCGCGGGCCTGTCCTACCTGATCAACACGCGCGAGTACGGCGGGTGCTACGTGCCGCGGTTCATCGAGCACAACCCGTCGCGGTCGATCTCGCTACACACCTGGGGCATCGCCGTAGACCTCAACGTCGCGACGAACCGACAGGGGCGACCCGGCGACATGGATCGCCGCGTGGTCGCGGCGTTCGCGCACTGGGGGCTGCGCTGGGGTGGCTACTGGTCACCGCCGGACCCGATGCACTTCGAGATCGCGGCGCTGCTGACCTAGCCGCTACGCGAAGGCGCGAGTGCGCGACCACTCGTACGACGTGAGGAACCCGGTCACGCAGATGAACAGCAGCGCGGCCGCGCGACCGACGGCGGCCGCCGTATCAACCGGGACGTGCACGGCGGGCACGCGGAGCGCGGTCACCGCGCGCCCGTCCGGCGGTGCGTGGCCGAGCGTCACTGCGGCGCCGGGTGCGGCGCTCGGTCGTGACGGCGGAGCGGTGGTCTGTGTCGGCGGCGTCGGTGATGCCGCGCCGGTCGTCGGACGCACGGCGGGCGTCGTGACGGAACCGGGCGGCGCGGGCGCGGCCGGTGGGGCGGCCGGCGCAGGCGGCGCGGGCCGGCGAGTGGACTGCGCTGGCGCCGGCGACTGCTGCGGAGCGGGACTGCGTGCCGGCGCCGGCGCGGGCGACGCCTTGCGTCCGTAGATGTCGACGAAGTCGAGGGTGTTCCACGCCTGGCCGTCGCTTTGGGTGTCGAAGACGCCGATCCCGACGTAGCGGAAGGCGGGCTCGATGATGATCTCGCGGTGACTGGGCGAGTTCATGTAGGCACGGAACAGCCCGTCCATGTCGCCGATGGGCGCCTTGCCGACGTTCTCGCCCGCCTCGGTCCAGCCGGCGGAGCCGTGCTCGTCGAGCTGCTCGCCGAGGTCGGGGTTGTGGTCGAGCGACTTCGTCGTCGACAGGTGGTTCTCGGTCCACGCGCGCGCGACGTCAGTCGTGCCGGCCGCCGCCTGCACGCGGACGAGGCCGCGCGAGCCGCGCTCATCGTTGATGAGCTGCAACAACCGCGCTTCGTCGCGAGACAGGTGCGCGTCATCTGCGCGGGCGACACCGAGCGCGCCGGGCACAACGAGCGCGGCGGCCGCACACAGCGGCAGCATTCGGCGCAGCACAGACACGTATGTTCCTTCGGCACAGACCCGGCGTTCCTGTGCCAACGAGCGAACCGCCGTGCGGACGCGGCTAGCGGCGCGCCCCGTGGCTGTCCAGCTGTCCGTGGCTGTGCCCGTGTCCGTGGCCGTGTCCGTGGCCGTGCGCGGGGGTCGGGTCCGGGCCGTCCTCGACCTTCGGCTTGTCCGCGACGATCGTCTCCGTCGTGAGCAGCATCCCGGCGATGGACGCCGCGTTCTCTACGGCGGATCGGGTCACCTTGACGGGGTCGACGATGCCCGCCTTCAGCAGGTCGCCGTAGTCGCCGGTAGCCGCGTCCAGCCCGTGCCCCGCCGGCATCTCGCGCACGCGCGAGATCGCGACGTAGCCCTCGTGCCCGGCGTTCTGCGCGATCCAGCGCAGCGGCTCCTCCAGCGCCCGGCGCACGATGAGCGCGCCGGTCAGCTCGTCACCGCTGAGCTCGGAGAGGTCGTCGAGCGACGACTGCGCCGCGATCAGCGCCGTGCCGCCGCCCGCGACGATTCCCTCTTCGACAGCCGCGCGGGTCGCCGAGATCGCATCCTCTAGCCGGTGCTTCTTCTCCTTGAGCTCGACCTCGGTCGCCGCGCCGACGCGGATGACGCCCACGCCGCCGGCGAGCTTGGCAAGCCGCTCCTGGAGCTTCTCGCGGTCCCAGTCGGACTCGCTCGCCTCGATCTCGGACTTGAGCTGGGCGATGCGCGCGGTGATTGCCGCCTGGTCGCCCGCGCCCTCGACGATCGTCGTCGTGTCCTTGGTCACCGTGATGCGGCGCGCGCGGCCGAGCAGATCCAGACCGACCGTGTCGAGCTTCAGCCCGACCTCAGCGCTGACAACCTGGCCACCCGTCAGGATCGCCATGTCCTCGAGCATCGCCTTACGCCGGTCGCCGAACCCGGGTGCCTTCACGGCACCGACGTTCATCGTGCCGCGGATCTTGTTGACGACCAGGGTCGATAGCGCTTCGCCTTCGACGTCCTCGGCGACGATGACGAGCGGACCGCCCGCGGCGACGACCTTCTCCAGCAGCGGCAGCAGCTCGTGGATGGCCGCGACCTTCTGGCTGACGATGAGCAGGTAGGCGTTGTCGTAGACGCCCTCCATGCGCTCCGGGTCGGTGACGAAGTACGGCGAGATGTAGCCCTTGTCGAACTGCATCCCCTCGGTGAACTCCAGCTCGAGGCCCATGGTGTTGGACTCCTCGACGGTGATCACGCCGTCCTTGCCGACCTTGTCCATCGCCTCGGCGATCAGCGTGCCGATCTCCGGGTCCTGCGCCGAGATTGCCGCCACGTGGGCGATGTCGTCCTGGGTCTCGACCTCGCGCGCGCTGGCGCGCAGCGCGTCGGAGACCCGCGTCACGGCGACGTCCATGCCGCGCTTGAGCGCCAGTGGTTGCGCGCCGGCGGCGACGTTGCGCAGCCCCTCGTGCACCATCGCCTGCGCGAGCACGGTCGCCGTGGTGGTGCCGTCACCCGCGACGTCGTTGGTCTTGGTCGCGACTTCCTTCGCGAGCTGTGCACCCATGTTCTCGTACGGATCTTCGAGCTCGACCTCGCGGGCGATCGTCACGCCGTCGTTCGTGATCGTCGGCGCGCCCCACTTCTTGTCGATGACGACGTTGCGGCCGCGGGGCCCCAGGGTCACCTTGACGGCGTCAGCCAGCTGGTCGACGCCACGCTCCAGCGCGGCACGCGCGTCGCCGCTGAACTCGATGATCTTGCTCATGGTGTCCTCTCAGCACACCGCCCCGGAACCACGTCGCATGACGGGCGCCGGGGCGGGTGGACGAATGGGTGGTGCGGACTTAGCGCTCGATGATCGCCAGCACGTCGCGGGCGCTGAGGACGAGGTACTCCTCGTTGTCGTACTTCACCTCGGTGCCGCCGTACTTGCTGTAGATCACGACGTCGCCGACCTTGACGTCGAGCGGCACGCGGTTGCCGTCCTCGAACCGGCCGGGGCCGACAGCGATGACGGTGCCCTCCTGGGGCTTCTCCTTGGCGGTGTCCGGGATGACGATCCCGGATGCAGTCGTGGTCTCGGCTTCGTTGGCCTGGACGACGATGCGGTCTTCGAGCGGCTTGATCGATACCTTGGTGGCGGTCGCCATGCTGCTGACCTCACCCCTCCTGATGTTGTGGAAAGCGGTAGGTACGGCGACGGTCACCGGCCTCGCGGGCGGCTGGCAGCCGTGGCGCGTGTTAGCACTCGCTGGTGCCGAGTGCTAGAGCACAGATTAGGCCGCGTGCTCGCGGCGAGTCAACCGGCCGGGTGACCCGCGGCTTAGCGCTCGAGGAGCCGCCGCAGCCAGTCCTCGCGGGCGCGCACGTGCTTACGCCGGCGGGCGAGGAGCCGGTCACGCCAGCCGGTCGCGTCGGCGCGCTGCGCCAACAGCTGCTCGCGGCGGCGGCGGCGGTCGTCGTCGTAGTGCAGCACGCCCTCGGTCACGCCTACTTGGTACCCCGTCCGCCGCCTGCCGCAGCCCAGATTGGGCTATTTGGCCCTCGGCGTGTCGGCAACTGCGCCAATGGGCAGTCCCGGGTCGGCCGCGAGGTCGAGGTCGCTGTGAATGCCTTGAGCGGCCAGCCGCGCGCCGAGTGCGGCGACCATCGCCCCGTTGTCCGTGCAGAGCCGGGCCGACGGCACGCGCAGCCGGACGCCCGCGGTATCGGCGCGGGCCGCCGCGACGTGGCGCAGCCGCGAGTTCGCTGCCACCCCGCCGGCGATGAGCAGGTCGGTCACGCCGCGCTCGCGGCACGCGGCGATCGACTTGCCGACGAGCACGTCGACGACGGCCTGCTGGAAGCTGGCCGCGACGTCGGGCACTGGCACGTCCGCGGCGCCGCCGCGCGCCTCGACCCAGCGCGCGACAGCGGTCTTCAGGCCGGAGAACGAGAAGTCGAGCGACCCGTCCTGCAGCGCGCGCGGGAACGCCGCGAAGTCCGGGTCGCCGTCGCGCGCGACGCGGTCGATGTGCGGGCCGCCGGGGAACGGCAGGCCAAGCACCCGGGCGACCTTGTCGAACGCCTCGCCCGCCGCGTCGTCGAGGGTGGCGCCGAGGACCTCGATCTCGCCGACGTCGTGGACGAGCAGCAGCGACGTGTGCCCGCCTGATACCAGGAGCGCCACGGTCGGCACCGGCAGCGGGCCGTGCTCGAGCTCGTCGACCGCGACATGCGCCGCGAGATGGTTTACGCCGATGAGCGGGGCGCCGAGCGCAACGGCGTAGGCCTTCGCCGCCGCGACGCCGACGAGCAGGGCGCCGGCGAGGCCGGGCCCCGCGGTGACGGCGACGGCGTCGATGTCCGCCCAACGCAGCCCGGCGTCCGCGAGCGCGCGCTCGGTGGTCGGCACGATCGCCTCAAGGTGCGCGCGGCTCGCGACTTCGGGAACGACTCCGCCGTAGCGCGCATGCTCGTCGACTTGAGACGCGATGACGTCGGCGAGCAGCGTCGAGCCGCGCACGATGCCGACGCCGGTCTCGTCGCACGACGTCTCGATGCCGAGGACGACCGGCTCGCCGCTCACGCCGCGGGCGCGGCGCGCGCTCGCCGCAGCATCTCGCCGTAGGCGTCGCTGTCGATTCCGGTGACGAGCATGACGTGCGCGTCTGCGCCGGAGACCTCGTAGTAGTCGCGGCGCAGCCCGACCGTCTCGAACCCGAACTGCCGGTAGAGCGCCTCTGCCGCGACGTTTCCGGCGCGCACCTCGAGCGTCATCTCGGAGACCGCGCGGTGGCGGCCTTCGTTCAGCAGATCGGCGAGCAGCCGGCGGCCGAGCCCGCGGCGCTGCGCGGCCGGCGCGACGGCCAGCGTCTGGACCGCGCCCTCCGGCGGGTAGAGCGCGGCACCGGCGTAGCCGACGATCTGCTCGTCGTCCGTCGCGACGAGGTAGTGACGTGTGTCGCCCTGCGCCAGCTCCGACCAGAACAACTCCGCCGACCAGGCGTCCTCGAAGAGCTCACGCTCCAGGACCACCACCGGCTCGATGTCCCACCACCGCATCGGGCGAATGACCGTCATCGCACGAGCACCGGCTTGGGCGGCCTCGGCTCCGCGGCATCGGGCCGCCGCAAATAGATCGGTGTCAGCACCTCGCTCAGTGCGTTCGCGACGACCCGGTCGGCCACCAGAGCGACGACCGCGCGCGCGGTCGGCGGCACCGGCTGCGTCTGCAGCCCCGCGAAGACGTCCGGGTATAGCTCGACGCCGGGACCGACGACGGTCTGCACCTCCTCGCCGAGCGCACTCCGAACCGCGCCAGGCGTATCCACGCTCGGCCCAGACGTCCGCCTGCCGCTCGCGTCGTACGTCGCCCAGTAGAGCTCCTTGCGCCGCGCGTCGGTCACAACGGCGAACGGCGCCGCCGCGTCGATGCCTTTGGCTACCACGTCGAGCGAGCACACGCCGTAGGTCGGGATACGCAGCGCGTGCCCCGTCGCGGCCGCACTGACGATGCCGACGCGCAGACCCGTGAACGGCCCCGGTCCGAGCCCGACCGCAACCGCGGTCAGCTCACGCGGCGCGACCTGCGCCGTCGCGAGCGCCTGTTCGATCAGTGGCGCGAGCAGCTCGCCGTGCCGATTCGGGGCGACGTCGGCACACTCGGCGAGTAGGTGCGGCGGTGTCCCGTCGCGAACGTCCGCGACCGCGACGGTGACATTCGGTGTCGACGTGTCCAGCGCGAGCAGCAGCACGCCCGCGAGGGTAGGGCGGCTATGTGGCGAAGCGCTCGACGAGCTCGCGCTTGAGCACCTTGCCGGAGGGGCCGAGCGGGAACGCGTCGACGAACTCGACTTTCCGCGGGTACTTGTACGCGGCGAGCTGCCCCTTCGACCACTCGATGATCTCCGCCCGCAGCTGCTTGTCCTCGGGCGCAGCGTCGGGCGCGCGCACGACAACGGCGCAGATCTCCTCGCCGTACTCCGGATCCGGCACGGCGATCACCGCGACCTGGCCGATCGCGGGATGGCGGGCGAGCACCTCCTCGACCTCGCGCGGGTACACGTTGAACCCGCCGCGCAGAACCATGTCCTTCTTGCGGTCGACGATGCTGACGAACCCGTCCTCGTCCTTGGTGCCGAGATCGCCGGAGCGGAACCAGCCGTCGACGATCGCGGCGCGGGTGGCGTCGTCGGCGTTGAGGTAGCCCGCCATGATGTTGTGCCCGCGGATCACGACCTCGCCGACCGCACCTTGCGGGACCATCTCGATGCGGTCGTCGACGTCGGCTTTCGCGATCTCGACGTCGACACCCCAGATCGCCCGGCCAACCGTGCCGGGCTTGCGCCCGTAGACGGGCTGGTTGAACGTCGCGACCGGCGACGTCTCGGACAAGCCGTAGCCCTCGTAGATGTCGGAGCCGAACAGCTCCTTCCACCTGTCGATCACCGCGACCGGCAGCGAGGCGCCGCCACTCACCGCGAGACGCAGCTGTGGTCGCCGGTCGTCGGACTTCGCGGCTTCGAGCAGCGCGACGTACATCGTTGGCACGCCCTCGAAAACCGTCACGCCCTCGGTGACGAGGAGATCGAGCGCCGCGGGCCCGTCGAAGCGCGTCATGAGCACGAGCGTCGCGCCGACGCGCCACCCGGCGTTCATTGCGCAGATCTGCCCGAAGGAGTGGAAGAGCGGCAGGCAGCCGAGGATGACGTCATCGGTCGACAGCTGGATCACGTCGAACGCCGAGAGTGTCGCGTTCATGATGACGTTGCTGTGCGTCAGGACCGCGCCCTTGGGCTTGCCGGTCGTGCCGGACGTGTAGAGCACGACTGCCGGGTCGTGCTCGTCGCGCAGCACGTACCGCTCGATCGGCTCGGCCTGCGCGGCAAGCTCGTCGATCCGGGTCACGGACGCATCCCCGCCGTCGAGCACGCTCAGCACGTCTACGCCGGCCAGCTCGGCGCCCTTCGCCCCCTCGCCGAGCAACGGCGCCGCGCAGATGAGCAGCTTCGCGCCGGAGTCGCTGAGCACGAACGCGATCTCTTCAGCCTTGAGCAGCGCGTGGACAGGCACGACGACGGCACCGAGCGCGAGCACGCCGTAGTAGGCGAACGGGAAGTGCGGAATGTTAGGTAGGAGCAAAGCGATCTTGTCGGACGGTCCCGCTCCGCGCTCGCGAAGAACCGCCGCGTAGCGGCGCGCCTGATCCCATACGGCACCGAAGGGCAGCCGGGTGTCGCCGAGGACGACCGCGTGCTTGTCCGGGTAACGGGCGGCGGACTCCGCGAGGATCGCGGCGACGTTGACAGCCACAGTGGTCTCCGATTCTCAGGTGCGCGCATTGTGTCCCGCAGAGCAGCTGCGGCACTACCCCGGTGCGTCGACGCCGTTCGCTGCCGTGGCGAGCGCGCCGGCCCGCTCCTGCCAGCTCACGCCGTAGCCGCGTAGCGTCACCGTCCGCGTCTCACCGTCGACGGGGCGGGCGATCCGCACGTCGAGCCAGTCGGCGCGCAGGTGCTCGACGAGGCCACCCCCCCATTCGACAACGGTGACCGCCTCGTCCAACGTCGCGTCGATGTCGAGGTCGTCGATCTCGGCGATTCCGTGCAGGCGATAGGCGTCGACGTGCACGAACGGCAGCCGACCATCGCGGTGCACGCGGGCGATGACGAACGTCGGCGACGTCACCGGCGACGTCACATCAAGCCCGCGCGCGATCCCTTGCGCGAGCACCGTCTTCCCCGCACCGAGCGGACCGTCGAGGACGACGAGGTCGCCCGCGCGCAGTATCGCCGCGATGCCCGTGCCGAACTGGCGCATCTGATCCGGCGTACCGATCTGCACGTCAGGTGCGTCGTACCGCGCGCGCGATCTCGGCGAGGGCCGCGATGTCTGCGCGGAACGCCCGCATCTGCGCGCCGTCTGGACCCGATCGCAGCGCGGCCGCGGGATGGAACGTCGGCAGCACGGTCTTGCCCGAAACCGTGAACTGCCGCCCGCGGACGGAGGTGATGCGCGCTTGCGGCCCCAGGGCCCAGCGCGTCGCGAATGCACCGAGCGTGCACACGACCGCCGGATTGACGAGGTGCACCTGCCGGCGCAACCACCAGCGGCAGCGCGCGACCTCCTCGGGGAGTGGGTCCCGGTTGGCCGGCGGCCGGCACTTCAGCACGTTCGCGATGACGACCTGGCTGCGGTCAACGCCGACCGCGGCGAGGGTCTCGCTCAGCAGCTGTCCCGACCGCCCGACAAACGGCACGCCCTGCCGGTCTTCGTCGAAGCCGGGCGCTTCGCCGACGAACATGACGTCCGCGGGCGGTGCGCCGCCGGCGAACACGACCTGGGTCCGCGTGGCCGCCAGCTCGGGGCAGGCGACGCAGCCGAGCGCGCGCTCGCGCAACGTCGCCCAGTCGGGCGCCGAGTCCGCGCTCGCGCGGGTGTCGGGCGAGCTCGGCGCCGTCGTGGGTGCGCTCATGCCAGTCGCGACGCGCTCGTCGTGCGGCGGCCGTGCGCGACCCGGCGGAGGAACGCCCGCAGGTGCAGGTTGACGAGCGGCGCGCGCTCGAGCATCACGCAGTGACCGGCGCCGGCGAGCACGACGAGGTCCGCACCCGGGATGCGCGCGGCGATCTCTCGGGAGTGCTCGACCGGCGTGACACGGTCGTGGTCACCAGCCAGCACGAATGTCGGCACCCGCGCGATCGTGCCGAGCGCCTCGTACTCCGCGTGCGCGACGATCGACGGCGTGAACGCCGTGATCACCTCGATGGGCGTCGCCGCGATCATCCGCTCGACGAACTCGACCTGACTTGGGCTGGCGTGCGGCCCGAAGCCACGCCCACGTGTAATGACGAACGCCAGGTCGCTGCCGACCGCGCGCGTGCGCTCGACGAACTGGGCGTTGCGCTCGGCGAGGCGTACGGCGTGCGGCAGCACGCGTCCGGTCAACAGCCCCATCAGCCTCACCGGCAGGCGCACCAGCGTTTCCCCGACGCCGCCCGCGGACGTCCCGACCAACGCGACCCCGACCACGCGTGACCCGAAGAGCTCGGGGCGCTGCCGCGCCAGCGACATGATTGTCATGCCGCCGAGCGAGTGTCCGACCAGCGCAACCGGTCCGGTCGGCGCGACCGCGTCGATCACCGTCGCGAGGTCGCGGCCGAGCTGCTCGACGGTGCAGCTGTCGCGGCTGGCCCGGCCGGACTGACCGTGGCTGCGGTGGTCGTAGAAGACCAAGCGCCCGACGTCGGCCAGGTCGCGGCGTTGGTAGTGCCACGCGGCGAGCGACAGCGCGAAGCCGTGGCTGAACACGACGGTCAGCGGGCCACTCCCGACCTCTTCGACGTGCAGCGGCACGCCGTCCGTGGCGCGCACCGTTCGCTCCCGGCCGGCTAGCCGGCCGAACGGCTCGCGCGCGTTGGGATCGGGACGGCGCCGCGGCCGGCCGACCACGCGCCGCTCTACGGCGAGACCGGCGGCGACGCCGACGGCAACGGCGCCCAGCACCCCGCCGGCGACAAGACCGCGCCGTGCGCGCGGCGGCGCGGGCAGCCGCTCGGCCATCAGCGCTCGCCTCGGTAGACGCGTGGTACGCGCGCGCCGACGCGCGTGACGATCTCGTAGCTGATCGTCCCGAGTGCCTGCGCCCAGTCGTCGGCCGTCGGCTCGCCGGCGCCACCCGGTCCGAACAGCGTGACCTCATCGCCCGGTGCGATCTCGTCGTTGCCGACATCGACGACGAACTGGTCCATGCACACGGTTCCTGCGATGCGCCGGCGCGAGCCCGCGGCAAGTACCTCGGCGGCGTTGGTCGCCGCGCGCGGCACGCCGTCGGCGTAGCCCAGTGGAACCAACGCGACGGTCGTCTCGGCACTGGTCGTGTAGCGGTGTCCATATGAGACGCCGGTCCCGGCCGCCACCCGCTTGACCAATGCCACGCGCGCCCGGAGCGTCATCGCCGGCGCGAGCCCGAGCGCCTGCGGGTCGCCCACCGCGACGCCGGGAGAGAGCCCGTAGACGCTCACACCGGGGCGCACGAGGTCGTAGTGCGCGGCGGGCAAGGTCAGGGTCGCCGCCGAGTTCGCGAGATGGCGCACGTCCGGCCGCAGCCCGTGCGCGGTCGCGACGTCGAGGGCCTGGGCGAACCGTCCCAGCTGCGCAGTGATCGTGGGATGGCCCGGGTCGTCCGCGTGCGCGAAGTGGCTCCAGACGCCAACCGCGCGCACGGCGCCGGTGGCGCGTGCCGCGGCCGCGCACAGCTCCGGCCACTGCGCGGCTAGTGCGCCGCCGCGCGTCAGCCCGGTGTCGACCTTCAGGTGCACGCGCGCCGTTTTTTCGGTCGCCTCCGCCGCCCGCCGCGCGGCGTCGAGACCGCGCGGTGTCGCAACCACGACGTCGACGTCGTTCGCGACGGCATGCCAGGTCGACTCCGGCGGCGGCTCGACGAGCAGCAGGATGGGCACTCTGAGGCCGGCCATGCGCAGCTCAAGCGCCTCTTCGACGTAGGCAACGCCGAGCCAGGTCGCGCCAGCCTCGAGCGCAGCGCGCGCGCTCGGTACCGCGCCGTGCCCGTACCCGTCCGCCTTGACGACGGCCATGACCGCGGCCGACCCGGCGCACCGCTTGAGCGTCGCGACCGATGTGCGAATGGCGTCGAGGTCGACCTCCGCCCACGCGCGCGCGTCGACGGCCAGCGCGGGGGCGACGGCAGCGGGCACGGCCGTCACGCTACCGGCGCGACGGCAGCGTCCGGCGTACCGCGGCGGGCCACGCTGCGGCCACGTCCATCGCGACGATCGGCACCGGCGGGTCGGTGTCACCGGCCGCGATGCGCGCCGCGAGACCGTGTAACCACGCCGCGGCGGCGGCCGATTCCGCGAGGTCGATGCCGGCAGCATAAGCCCCGCAGGCGCCCGCGAGGATGTCTCCGGTGCCCGCGGTCGCGAGCGCAGGGGTGCCGGTCGGGTTGATCCGTGCCATGCCGGTTGGCGACGCGACGATCGTGTGCCGGCCCTTCAGCAGGACGATGACGTCGAGGTTGGCTGCCGCCGCCCGCGTTACGCCGAGCCGGTCGGCAGTGATGCGTGCGGCATCCATACCGGTGAGCCGCTGGAACTCCCCGACGTGCGGAGTGACGAGCGTCGGAGCTGCCCGCCGTAGCAACTCGGGCTCGCGCGCGGCAAGAGTGATGGCATCTGCGTCGACGACGACGGGCGCGTTGGTCGCAAGGACCGCGCCTAGCGCCGCGGCTGCGTCGTCGTCGGTGCCCAGGCCGGGGCCGACTACCCACGCGTCGGTCTTGGCATCGGCCCGGATGCCGTCCGCCGACAGCGGTACGCCGACAACCTCCGGCCACGCGCCCCGCACGGCGTCGATGGTCGCGGGTGCCGCGTGCAACCGGACCATGCCCGCGCCCGCGCGCAGCGCGCCCGCGGCGCAGAGCACCGCCGCGCCGACGTAGGCGGGACCACCCGCGACGATTCCGACGACGCCCCGCTCGTACTTCGTCGTCTCACCGCGCGGGAGCACCGCGAGCGTCGTCGCGACGTCGTCCGCGTCGATGACGACTGCGGTCGGCTGGTCCGGGCTGGCCAGGCCGATGCCCGCGACGTCGATCACGCCGGCACACATCGCGCCGGGATCGACGGCTAGTCCGACCTTGAGCGCACCGAACGTCACGGTCACGGCCGCGCTGACCGCGCCGGGCGAGACCGCACCGGTGTCGGCGTCGACGCCGGTCGGCAGGTCGACGGCGAGCACGGGCGCGCGCGCGTCAGCGAGCGCGGCGCCCATGCGCGGCCACGGCAGGTCTGGTCGGCCACCGACGCCGAGCACGCCGTCGATGACGAGATCCGCGCGCGCCAGCAGCGCGGTCGCGTCGTCAGGCGCCACGACGTGTGCGCCCTGTCGCCGGAGCGTGGCGAGCGGGCGTTGGCCGTGCTCGTCCGCCGGCTCGCCCATCGCCAGGACGACGTCGACGCGGACGCCGCGCGCGGCGAGCAGCACGCCGGCGCTGAGAGCGTCCGCACCGTTGTGCCCCTTGCCCGCGACGACAACGGCCCGGCTGCCATAGCCGCTCGGCAGCATCGCGAGCGCCCGCGTCGCGACGGCCTGAGCCGCGCGCTCGATCAACGTTGCCTCGCTGAGTCGCTCCCGTGCGGTCGCGTCAGCAGCGCGTGCCTGCGCCGCGGTCCAAACGGGTCTCACGACTCCGCGATGACCACCGCGGTGGCGATCGCCCCGTCGTGTGACAGTGAGAGGTGCCAGTGCACGACGCCCGCCTGTGCGGCCAGGTCTGCGGTATGACCGCTGACTTTGACCACTGGGCGCTCCCCGGCGACGGCGACGACCTCGATGTCGCGCCAGCGAACACCGCGCGCGCCGAGCGCCTTGCTCACCGCTTCCTTGGCGGCGAAGCGCGCCGCGAGGCGGCGCAACGCGACCTCGCCCGCTCCGGCGTAGGCCAGCTCGTCGGCGGCGAAGACGCGGCCACGTAAGCGCGGGGTGCGCGTCAGCACGCGAGTCAGGCGCGTCACGTCGACGACGTCGACGCCTACTCCGACGACGGCCATGAGCCCATTGTCACGGGAACGGAAACCACGTGGGGAACGCGGTGACGCGCTCGTCGCCGCTCACCTCGAGCCCGGCGTCCGCGAACGTCTCGCGGCCCAGGAGCCAGGCGAGAAACGCCCGTGGATCGCCGGACACGGCCCCGTCGGCATCACCGCCCAGATCTACGACGTGCTCGCCGAGTGTCCAGCGGCCTGCGACGCCGCTTCCGGCGTCGCGGCTGAGCGTGGCGAGCCAACGCGCGGTCTGATCCACCGCGAAGTCGAGCGGCCAGTCACGGAAGGTGTAGTCCAGGCCGAGATCCGCATGGTGCACCTCGACCTCGAGCAGCCGGGAGTGCACGCGCTGGGAAATCGGCCGCGGTCCGACGCCGGCGTGCACCTCGGCGTCCCACCGATCTGCCGGCACCGAGCCGAACACCTCATGCCACAGGGCCGCACCCTTGCGGTGATCGGCGAGGAGCTCCCGCGTCGGACGACCGCGGCCGGCCTCGATGTCCGCGGCGCGCTGCTCGGCGCCGCCGGGGTACTGCGGCCGCGACTCGCCGCGCAGCGCCGCGGCAACCATCAGCGCGTTCGAGTCAGCGTTGCGCGCGATATGCGTGACAACCAAATCGCGCGTCCAACCGGGCAGCCGCGACGGTGCTGCAGCGTCCGCGTCCGTCAACTGCGACAGCGTCTTCTCGAGTCGTGCGTCGGCCGCAGCGACTGGTGCGAGGTTCACTCGACGGTGACGGACTTCGCCAGGTTGCGAGGCTGGTCGACGTCGAGGCCGCGGAGCCGCGCGACTTCGGACGAGAGGATCTGCAGCGGGACGAGAGTCAGCAATGGCGAGAAGAGGGATTTCGTGTCCGGGACGCGAATGACGACATCGCCGTAGGGGGCAACGGTCTCGTCGCCGTCGGTGGCGATCACGATCGTCCGCGCGCCGCGGGTGCGGATCTCCTGCACGTTGTTGACGAGCTTCGGGAGCAGCGGACTGCGCGGGCCGACGATCACGACCGGTGTGCCCTCTTCGATGAGCGCGATCGGACCGTGCTTCAGCTCGCCGGCAGGGAAGCCCTCCGCGTGCATGTAGGCGAGCTCCTTCAGCTTGAGCGCGCCCTCCATCGCCATGGGGTAACCGACGTGACGGCCGATGAACAGCACGGTGCGCGCCGACGTGAGTTCCTGCGCCAGCTCGCGCACGGAGTCCATCCGGCGCAGGGTCTCGGCGATGAGCGCCGGGATTTGTCGCAGGTCGCGAAGGTGCGCGCGCACCTCGTCGGGGTCGCGCGTGCCGCGGACCTGCGCGAGGTAGAGCCCGACGAGGTACATCGCAGTGATCTGCGTGATGACCGTCTTCGTCGCGGCGACGGCGACCTCGGGCCCGGCACGCGTGTAGAGCGCAGCGTCGGACTCGCGCGGAATCGTCGAGTTCACCGTGTTGGAGACCGCAAGAACCCAGGCGCGCTGCGCGCGCGCGTGGCGCACCGCCTCGATGGTATCGGCGGTCTCGCCGGACTGGCTGATCGCGATCACGAGCGTGTTGCGGTCGAGCACGGGGTCGCGGTAGCGGAACTCCGAGGCCATCTCGATCTGCACCGGGAGTCGGGCCCATCGCTCGATCGCATACTTGCCGATCAGCCCGGAGTGGTACGCCGAGCCGCAGGCGACGACGAAGACGTTGTCGATGCCGCGGATGTCCTCCTCGCTCATCGACAGCTCGTCGAGCGCGAGCAGCCCGTTCGTCGTCAGCCGACCCCCCAGCGTGTCCGCGACCGCCTGTGGCTGCTCGTCGATCTCCTTGAGCATGAAGAACTCGTAGCCCGCCTTCTCCGCGGCGGCCGTGTCCCAGTCGACGTGGAAGCTCTCGCCGTCGACGCGCGCGCCGTCGAGGTCGGTGACGACGACGCCGCTCCGGCGTAGCTCGACGACTTGGTCCTGCTCCACGACGCGCGCGGTGCGCGTGTGCGCGATGAACGCGGTGACGTCACTGGCCAGGAAGTTCTCGCCCTCGCCCAGCCCGACCACGAGCGGCAGGTTGCGCCGCGCGCCGACGACGAGGTCGGGCTGGTCGCGATGCGCGACGACGAGGACGAAGGAACCCGCGAGATCGCGCGCGACGCTGCGGACGGCGGCCGCCAGGTCGCCCGTGTAGCGCTCCTCGATCAGGTGGCATACGGCTTCCGTGTCGGTGTCGCTGCGCAGCTCGTGCCCGCGCTCCTCGAGGCCCGCGCGCAACGCCGCGAAGTTCTCGATCGTCCCGTTGTGCACCACCGCGATGGCGCCCGTGCAGTCCAGATGCGGGTGCGCGTTTCGGTCCGTCGGCGCGCCGTGCGTGGCCCAACGGGTGTGTCCGATGCC
>JBHELW010000033.1:0-2568 GCA_046262915.1 Mycobacteriales bacterium
CTCGCCGCGGCGCTCGGGGACGAAGACGTGACCGAGCTGCGGACCGAGCTCAATGCCCGCCTCGCCGGTCGCAGCCTCGCGGAGGCGCCGGCCGCGCTCAGCGAGCTGCCGGACCGCACCCGCGCGCAGCTGCGCGCGGTCATGACGTCGATCATCAGCGTGCTGCTCGAGACACTCGTCGAGCGCGCCGAGGAGCGCGTCGCTCTCGCCGGAACGGCCAACCTCACCCAGAACGCCCTCGACTTCCCCGTCGTACGGTCCGTTCTCGAGGCGCTCGAGGAGCAGGTCGTGTTGCTCAAGCTGCTCGGCGAGGCGACCGACCCGACGACCGTCCACGTGCGCATCGGGCACGAGAACCGCCTCGAAGAGCTGCGCGCGGCGTCCGTCGTGTCGATCGGCTACGGCCCCGGCACCGCCGTCGCCGGTCTCGGCGTCGTCGGGCCGACGCGGATGGACTACGCCGGGACGATGTCGGCCGTGCAAGCCGTGGCGCGCTACGTCGGCGACCTGCTCGGCGACGGGGCGTAGATGGCCGACGACGACCTCTATGCACTCCTCGGCGTGCGTTCCGACGCGCCGGCGGACGAGATCAAGAAGGCCTACCGACGCCTGGCGCGTGAACACCACCCCGACGTCAACTCGTCGCCGGAGTCGCAAGAGCAGTTCAAGCGGATGACTGCGGCGTACGACGTGCTGTCGGACCCAGAGAAACGGCAGCGCTACGACCTTGGCGGCGACCCGTTCGGCGACGCCTTCGCCAACGCCGGCTTCGGCGGGTTCGGCGACATCATGGACGCGTTCTTCGGCGGTGGCGGGGGCCGCGGGCCGCGCAGCCGCGTGCGCCAGGGTGCCGACACGCTCGTGCGCGTCGACCTCGATCTCGCGGAGGCGGCGTTCGGCACGACGCGCGACGTCGAGTTCGACAGCGCCGTCGTGTGTGAGACCTGCACCGGCGCCGGCACCGCTCCGGGCACGCACCCGGACACCTGCACGACCTGCGGCGGACGCGGCGAAGTCAGCCAGGTCTCGCGGTCGTTCCTCGGCCAGGTGATGACGACCCGGACCTGTCCGCGGTGCGGCGGAGTGGGCTCGGTCATCGCCAGCCCGTGCCCGCGCTGCGCGGGCGACGGTCGCGTCGCGCAGCGTCGCACCCTGAGCGTGAAGATCCCCGCCGGGGTCGACCACGGCATGCGCATCCGCCTCTCCGGCCAGGGCGAGACCGGCCCGGCGGGCGGCCCCGCCGGCGACCTTTACGTCGAGGTCGTCGAGCGCGAGCACGAGCTTTTCGAGCGGGACGGCGACGACCTGCACTGCAAAGTCACCTTGCCGATGACGGCGGCAGCGTTGGGCACGACCCTCACGCTGCCGACGTTGGATGGCGACGAGGACATCGAGATCCGGCCGGGGACGCAGCCGGGTCACGTGATCACGCTGCGCGGCCGCGGTGTCCCGCATCTGCGCGGGGTCGGGCGCGGCCACCTCTACGTGCATGTCGAGGTCATCACGCCGACCCGGCTCGACGAGACGCAGGAGCGGCTACTGCGCGAGCTCGCGCGGGCGCGGGACGAGGAGCGGCCCGACGGCACGGGTCACGGCGGGATCTTCGGCCGCCTGCGCGACGTGCTCGCCGGGCGGTGACGCGCCCGCTCTTCTTCGTCGCGCCGGAGCGCCTGCGCGCCGACGAGGTCGTGCTCGACGGCGACGAGGGTCGCCATGCGGCGGTCGTACGCCGGATCGCAATGGGCGAGCGGGTCGACGTAGCAGACGGGGCCGGCGCCGTCGCGGAGTGTCGCGTCGTGGCCGTCCGCGGTGACAGCCTGGTGCTCGCTGTCGAGAACCGACGCACCGAGCGCGCGCCGTCGCCGCGGCTCGTCGTCGTGCAAGCGCTCGCGAAGGGTGGACGCGCGGACGACGCGGTCGAGGCGATGACCGAGGTCGGCGTTGACGAGATCGTGCCGTGGGCGGCAGCTCGCTCCGTGACGAAGTGGGACGACGCGCGCGCCGACACCGCGCTCGCTCGCTGGCGTGCCGTCGCACGAGCGGCGGCGAAGCAGTCGCGCCGGGCGCGCATTCCGCAGATCGCGTCGCTCGCGACGACGACGCAGGTCGTGCGCCTGCTCGATCGGGCGACACTCGCCGTAGTACTGCACGAGTCCGCCGCCGAGCGGTTGTCCGCGGTCGAGGCGCCGACGAGCGGCGTCATCGCCGTCGTGGTGGGGCCCGAGGGCGGGCTCACCGACGACGAGCTCGCGGCGTTCACCGCGGTCGCCGGACCTGCACTGCGACTCGGCACTTCCGTGCTGCGCACGTCGACCGCCGGCGTCGCGGCGGCCGCGGTGCTGCTCGCCCGCTGCGGCCGCTGGTAGCGCTCGGTAACGGGCGCCGTCCTTACGACCAGCTGGGGAACTGCGGACCCTGGGCGAGTTGCTGCGCCTCGCGCCGGGGGTTGCCGTCCCAGGCCCAGATCGGGCCGGTCACGCTGGCGCCGCCGTTCCAGTAGAGCAGGTTGGTGCCGCCCGCGTCGTAGTCCAACGCCTGGATCGCGATCTGGTCGAGCGTGATGATCCG
>JBHELW010000034.1:0-5780 GCA_046262915.1 Mycobacteriales bacterium
GCCGCGAGCCGAGACGGGGTATTCGATGCAGGGCACGGTGAAGGAGTTCTCCGAGGAGACGCGCTCGGGGGCGGTCATCCTCGACGACGGGACCGAGATCCCGTTGCCCGCCGAGGCTTTCTACGGGTCCGGCCTGATGAAGCTGGCCGCCGGGCAGCGAGTGCGCTTCGACGTCGAGGGTGAGGCCGAGGACCGCCGCGTACGGGCCATCACCATCGTCACGATGAGCCGCGGCGACATCGGCAACGACTGAGCGGCTGACTGCTTTCGCCAGCGAAGGCCCCCGCGATCGCGGGGGCCTTCGCTGTCACCCTGCTTTGCACGTGCGTCAGCGACTGCGCTTCGCCGGCGCCTTCTTCGCGGCCGTCTTCGACGCGGTCTTCGCGGCGCTGCGCCCGCCCTGCACGGCGCCACGGGCTGCGCCGCGGGCAACGCCCGCACCGGCGGCGGCGACCTTCTTCGCGCCGCTCACCACATCCTTAAACCCCTGACCCGCGCGGAAGGCGGGCACGGAGGTCTTCTTCACCTTCACCGTCGCGCCGGTCGCTGGGTTGCGCGCCGTGCGCGCAGCGCGGTCACGCTTCTCGAAGACGCCGAAGCCGGTGAGCGCAACCTTCTCGCCCTTCGCGACGGCCTTAGTGATCTCGTCGAACACGGTGTCGACCGCACGTGTCGCGAGACCGCGACCCTCGCCGAGCTTTTCAGCCACGGCCTCGATGAGTTCGGACTTGTTCAAGCCAACACACCTTCCGGGTAGTGCCGCGCCCTGTGCGTCGACACGGCGGCAAAGGCTACGGGTCACACGGGCGCATGACAACGCGCGTCGGACGTCGAGTCACGTCGGCCACGGCGCGCCGCGCCTACGCGATGAACTGACGGAGCACTCGCCCCAGCCGCCAAGGACCATCGGACTGTCGTTCGACGAGGTACCACCCGCCGTAGGCATCGAGCCCACCGCCGCCGCTAGACGACGCCTGAACCCGGACCAGGTCGCCTTCGGTCGGGACCGCGGCGAGGCTGACGATCCGGCCGTTGCTGATGCGCGAGAAGCCGTCGGGCCGCTCGCGCCGCACCTTGGGGTCGTCGTCGCCGGTCACGATCGTCATCTTCGGCAAGCCCGGCATCTCACCGCTGGCGAGACAGTCGAGCAGCGGTTGTGCGAACCGCTCGGTTGACGCCGACGCGGCTCCGGGGTCCGGGCTGTGGTACTCCGGCTCGGTCATGGGGGGTTCGGGATAGCCATGGTCGGCGAGGTAGACGACCGGGCGCCGCGCCTCCTTCGCGGCGGGGTTCTCGAGCAACTTGCCGAGCACGATCGTGTAGACGTCCCGCGCCCGCCGCGACGCCGCCTCCAGATGTGCGTCGGAGCAGGGCCCGGCGGAGGCTGTCGGCGTCGGCTGCGCGGCCAGGCGATCGTCACTCTTGCGGGCACATGCGGTCGTGGTGGCGACCACGACCAGGAGAACTCCGGTGACGATCCGGCGCGCGACCACGGGAGCCCTCCCGATAATCCGACTGCCTGCTACGCCTCAGACGCTACGGCCGTGGCCGCGGTTCCACTGCCTGGGCAGGCAACTCGACGTCGGCGGCGAAATCGGCGGACATGCGCCGTGTCGTCCTTGCTGTGCTCGCCTCGTGCCTCAGCGTCGTACCGACGGGCGCGTCTCGAGCGGCGCCGCCCCCGGGGGCGATCTCGTCGAACGTCGACTTCGTGACGAACATCCCGCAGGCACAGCAGGCGATCTCGCTGAACTTCATCGGGGACACGATGTTCGTCTCCGGCGTAGATGGAGTGCAGAGCTACGACGTGAGCAACCCCCGCGACCCGCAGCTGCTCGGCGTACTGCCGATGTACATCTGGGAGAACGAGGACGTCGACGTCGACCCCGCGCGGCACCTGCTCTTCATCAGCCGCGACCCGCGCGGCTTCACGTCTCCCGCGACGTCGGGGGCGACGTTCCCGTACGGCATGCTCCAGGTGATCGACGTATCGAACCCGCGCGCGATGATCGAGATCTCGCAGATCGTGCTGGGTAGCGGCCACACGTCGACGTGCGTCGCGAAGTGCCGGTGGATCTGGACTGGCGGGCCGTTCGCCAACGCGCAGACACAACCGTCGTGGCACGGCCGGCCGATCATGTCGACCGACCTGTCTGACCCGATGAACCCGAAGGCGTGCCCGCATCCGATCAACCTGGGCAACAACGACGGCCTGACGGACTACTCCCACGACGTCCAGGTCGACGCGGCCGGCGTGGCTTGGGTCAGCGGCTTCGGCAGTGTGCGCGGATTCTGGGTGACCGGCCGGCACCGCGACCCGGTCGACGGCCGCGTCAAGACGGCGACGGGTTGTGACCCGATTCCGTACGCGGGCGGTGGCACCGAGCTCGGCCGCGGCGGCGGGATTATGCACAACGCCGGACGAAACCTGCAGGCGAAGGTCGACGGCCGCCGTGGCGATGTCCTGTGGGTCACCGAGGAGAACCTCACCACGGCATGCGCTACGACGGGACGCTTCTCGACTTACGACCTGCGCGGGTCCTACCAGGGTCAGGGCTTCAAGAACATCGCGAAGACGAAGTTCCGGTTGAAGCAACTCGGGACCTGGTCAATCGAGAAGCAGCCGGGTTCGAACGGGTGCGACTCCGCGCACTACTTCAGTGACCGCGGCGACCAGGTGCTCGCCTACGCGTTCTACGGCCAGGGCACGCGCTTCCTCGACGTGAGCAACCCGCGCCGACCGAGGCAGGTCGGCTACTTCCGCCCGGACGACGCGTCGACCTGGGCGCCCTACTGGCACAAGGGCTACGTCTTCATCGCCGACCGTGCGCGCGGGATCGACATTGTGCGGTTCACGGGCAAGGGCGGCGGCCGCTCGTCCACGGTCGTCGCACCGCCGCTGGATCGACGTACACCCGTGCGTTTCACGGCTTCCCCAACCCGCCTCGGCTGGATGTGCGCCGTCCCGGCGTAGCCCGCTCGTCAGTCGCCGGCCGTCGCGGCTGGCCGCATCGTCGCTGTGGATACGGCGCACTTCACCGACCAAAGCTGTCAGCCCCTCGCGGAACCATCGACGAAACATCTCCGCATGGTCAGGAGCCATCTGTGGCGTCGTGCGCGGTTGCCGGATGCAACAAGAAAGCTAAGACGCGCGGGCTGTGCGCCACGCACGACAACCAGATGCGACGAAACGGCCACCTGCTGGGCGACGCCGTGCTGGTGCAGCCGCCCAGCTCAGCGCCGCGGACCACACTGCCCGGGACCCCGTGCCGCGTCGACGGCTGCGACCGTCCGAGCACGTCACGCGGCATGTGCCACGGTCACTACCTGCGCTGGTCCCGCACCGGCGACGTACACGCAGACATCCCGTTGGCGCCACGCGTCCGCGAGGTCTGCGCCGTCGTTGGCTGCGGCCGTGGCGTGAAAACCAACGGCTACTGCAGAGCGCACTACGCGAGGCTGCTCGCGCACGGCGACGTCCGCGCGAACGTTCCCATTCGACGCGTCGCGGGAATCGGTTGGCAAACGCATGGATACCGGGGAGTTGTCGTCCCGGTGGACCTACGCCACCTCACGAACGGGCTAGCCCACGTAGCCGAGCACCGCCTAGTCATGGCGCAGCATCTTGGGCGGCCGCTGTTCCCCGACGAGTCGGTCCACCACAAGAACGGCGACCGGACCGACAACCGACTGGCCAACCTAGAACTCTGGTCAGATCGCCAACCCTCGGGGCAGCGCGTTGCCGACAAGGTCACATATGCCATCGAAATCTTGTCGCGCTATCGCCCGGATCTCCTCGTCACGCGGCCCCAGCAACTGCGCGTCATCTGAACCTCAAACCAACCGATAGCTGGTACCCGCGAGCGGGTTCGAACCGCCGTTACCGCCTTGAGAGGGCGGCGTCCTAGGCCACTAGACGACGCGGGCAAGAGCCCGCGAAGTATAGGCAGCGGGCTGATCAGCAACTTGGCTGGGGTACCTGGACTCGAACCAAGACTAACGCGTCCAGAGCGCGTCGGGCTGCCAATTACCCCATACCCCAAGGCGATCCCACGCTCGGGATCGACCGCAGGGTACCCGAGCAGTTGGACCTCGACCAACGCGCACCGAGCGGTGTCAGCGAGCGGCTTCGCGCGCCGCACGCAGCCGCGCGAGCGTCTTCTCTCGCCCCAGGATCTCCATCGACTCGAAGAGTGGCGGCGACACCGTGCGCCCAGTGACCGCCACTCGCAGCGGCGCGAACGCAACCTTCGCCTTCAGCCCCAACCCGTCGACCAGGGCGAGTCGCAACGCGGCCTCAATCAGCGACGTCTCCCACGACGCGAGCCCCGTCAACGCGTCGATCGCGGCGTCCAACGCGGGCTGCGAGTCAGGAGTGAGGACCTTCGCCGCGGCCACCGCATCGATCGTGATCTCGTCGCTGAAGAGGAACGCGAGCATGTCCGCAGCCTCGGTGACCCGTTGCATCCGCTCGTGCACGAGCGGGACCGCGCGCGCGAGGAGTTGCTGGTGCTCGGCACTCGGCGTTGCCTCGACGAGACCCGCGTTGTGCAGGATCGGCACGAGCCGCGAAATGAGGTCGTCGACCGCGAGCGCACGGATCTTGTCGCCGTTGACTGCCTCGAGCTTCTTTACGTCGAACCGCGCGGGGTTGTGCGACACCCGCGTGACGTCGAAGGCGGCGACCGCCTCCTCGAGGGTGAAGATCTCGCGCTCGGCGTCGAGTGACCAGCCGAGCAGCGCGAGGTAGTTGACCATCGCCTCGGGCAGTATCCCGGCGGCACGGTAGGCCTCGACTGACGTCTCGCCGTGCCGCTTCGAGAGCGGCTTGCCATCGGCGCCCATGATCAGCGGCAGGTGCGCAAACTGCGGGAATCGCTCGCGCGGCAAGCCGAGCGCGTCGTACATCGCGAGCTGACGCGGCGTCGCCGAGATCAGGTCCTCGCCGCGCAGGATGTGCGTCATCCCCATGAGTACGTCGTCGACCGTCGCGGCGAGGGTGTAGAGCGGGTGCCCGTCGCTTCGCGTCAGCGTGAAGTCGGGCACGTCCTTGTGGTCGAAGGTGATCTCGCCACGCACGATGTCGTGCCACGTGGTGCTGCCCGGCGGCATGTGAAAGCGCGTGACGAACGGCCGCCCCTCGGTCTCGTACGCCGAGCGCTCCGCCTGCGTGAGGGTGCGACAGCGTCCGTCGTAGCCGGGTGGCCGGCCCTCGGCCCGCGCCGCCGCGCGCCGCGCGTCGAGCTCGTCCTTCGTGCAGTAGCAGCGGTAGACGTGACCGTCCTCGAGCAGCTGCGCCAGCGTCTCGTCGTAGATGTGCCGACGCTCTGACTGCCGGTACGGCGCGTACGGGCCGCCGACCTCCGGCCCTTCGTCCCAATCGAGGCCCAGCCACCGGAGGACGTCGATCGCGGCGTGGTAGGCCTCATCGGTCGCGCGCGACGCATCGGTGTCCTCAACGCGGTAGATGAAGCGCCCGCGGCGGTGGCGCGCAAACAGCCAGTTGAACAACCCCGTGCGCGCGTTGCCGACGTGCAGGCTGCCCGACGGCGCGGGCGCGAAGCGGACGCGCACCTGCCGCTGCTGCTGCGCCGGATCGGGAAGTGCGGGCACCTCGACCGGGACGGGTGCGCCGGCAGACTCGGTCACCGGCTGACGACCGGGTTCGAGAGCGAACCAACGCCCTCGACGGTCACGACGACCTCGTCGCCACTCTCGATCGGGCCTACGCCGGCCGGCGTACCAGTAAGGATCACGTCGCCGGGCAGCAGCGTCATCAC
>JBHELW010000035.1:0-25012 GCA_046262915.1 Mycobacteriales bacterium
ACGGCCTCGCTTCGTCGCCGCCGCGGTGACGAGCGCACGCACGTCGGCAAGGGCGGACCCCGATGCGTCCGCGGGTGCCGCGGCTACCCCGGTCGGCGCGCGGTACTCGCCGAAGACCTCGCGCAGCACGTCAGCCCACTCCCCTGTCGTCACACCGGCGCGAGCACACGCGACGCTCGCCACCATGAGGTTGGTGTCGGTCTTTGCCGCATCGCGCAGCGCGCGCAATGCCGCGTCCACGGCGTCGCGGTCTCGCGCAGCGCGCCACTCGCGCAACGTCTCGATGGCGCGCTTCTCGGCGTCGCGGTCCACCGTCTGAACCGCCGCCTCCAGATCCGCAAGCAGCGGGTTCGGCTCGCTCGCCGAGAAGCGGTTGACCCCGACGACCACCTGTTCGCCGGACTCCACGCGGCGGCGCATCTCGCTGTGGGACGCGACGAGATGGCCCTTCATGTAGCCGCTTTCCACGGCCGCGACTGCCCCGCCCATTGCCTGGACGCGTTCTATCTCGGTCCGGGCCGCGTCGACGAGTTCGGCAACCCGGGCCGTGATGACGTGCGAGCCGGTGAAGATGTCGTCGTAGTCGAGGATGTCGCTCTCGTAGGCGAGCACCTGCTGCATGCGCAGCGACCACTGCTGGTCCCAGGGCCGCGGCAGACCCAGCGCCTCGTTCCACGCGGGCAGCTGTACGGCGCGCGCGCGGGCGTCTTTGGACAGCGTCACGCCGAGCATCTCCAAGACGATCCGCTGCACGTTGTTCTCGGGCTGCGCCTCGGTCAGCCCGAGCGAGTTGACCTGCACGCCGTAGCGGAACCGGCGCTGCTTGGGATCGGTCACGCCGTAGCGCTCGCGCGTCAGCTCGTCCCACAGCTGGACGAACGTGCGCATCTTGCACATCTCGTCGATGAACCGCACCCCCGCGTTGACGAAGAACGACACTCGGCCGACCACCTCGCCGAAGCGCTCGGCGGGAACCTGGCCGGCGTCACGCACCGCGTCGAGGACGGCGATCGCCGTGCACATCGCGTAGGCGATCTCCTGGACCGGCGTCGCACCTGCCTCTTGCAGGTGGTAGCTGCAGACGTTGATCGGGTTCCAGCGCGGCATCTCGGTCACCGTGTAGGCGACCATGTCCGCGATGAGCCGCAGCGACGGCGCGGGCGGGAAGATGTAGGTGCCCCGCGACAGGTACTCCTTGATGATGTCGTTCTGCGTCGTCCCGGCCAGCTCGCGCACGTCGGCGCCCTGCTGCTCGGCGACGACCTGGTAGAGCGCCAGTAGCCACATCGCGGTGGCGTTGATCGTCATCGAGGTGTTCATCGGCGCCAGCGGGATGCCGTCGAAGAGCGCGGCCAGGTCGCCCGCGTGCGCGATCGGCACGCCGACCTTCCCAACCTCGCCGCGAGCGAGCTCGTGGTCGGGGTCGTAACCGGTCTGCGTCGGCAGGTCGAACGCCACCGAGAGCCCGGTCTGCCCCTTCTCGAGGTTGCGCCGGTAGAGCGCGTTGGAGTCCGCGGCCGAGGAGTGGCCGGCGTAGGTGCGCATGACCCACGGCTCGTCAGCCATGTAGGCAGTGTCGCAGACCGGTAGCGTCCGCCAGCGTGACGGACCTCGCCGAGTTGCTGGCAGCGAACAAGGGCTTTGCCGCGGGCTACGAGCCCGTGCTCGGCCAGCGGCCACGTGACGCGCTGGCGGTCATCACGTGCATCGACGCGCGCATCGACGCGCTGTCGGCGTTGGGGCTACGACTCGGCGACGCCAACGTCATCCGCAACGCCGGCGGCCGCGTCACCGACGACGTCCTGCGCAGCCTGGCCGTCGCGACGCATCTGCTCGGCGTCGAGACGGTCGTGGTGATGCAGCACACGAACTGCGGCGTCGCGGGCGTTAGCGATGCCGAGCTGCGCGAGCGGACCGGCGCGGACCTCGACTTCCGCCCGATCGATGACCACGCGACTGCGCTCCGGGCGGACGTCGACGCGCTAGCGCAGGCGCCTTTCCTCTCGTCGGTGACGGCCATCGCCGGGCTCCTGTACGACGTCACCACGGGGCTCGTCAGCGACGTCGTCGATTGGCGCCGGACGTAGATGCGCGTCGCACTGGCGACGTTCGCTCGGCTCGCCGAGGGGATTCCGGACGACGCCCCGTTGCGGTCGACGCTCGAGCGGCTCGGATGCGTCGTCGAGACGCCGAGCTGGTCAGCCGAAGGCGTCTCATGGTCGACGTACGACGTTGTCGTGCTGCGGTCGACATGGGACTACACCGTCCGGCGTGAGGATTTCGTCAGTTGGGCAACGCACGTCGAGTCAGAAACCACGTTGTGCAACTCGGCAGCCGTCGTCGCGTGGAACACGCACAAGTCCTACCTGCGCGATCTCGAGGCGCGCGGCGTTCCGATCGTGCCGACGGCGTGGGTCGACGCGGCTACGGATTGCGACCTCGGCTCGCTCTGCGCCGAACATGGCTGGCAGGACATCGTCATCAAGCCCGCGGTCGACGCAGCAGCGCGTGGGGCGCTACGAACACAAGCGACGTCGCGCGCCGGGCAGCGCCATCTCGACGACCTGCTGACGCGCGGCGACGCGATGGTGCAGCCCTACGTGACCGCGGTCGACAGCTACGGCGAACGAGCGCTCGTCATCCTCGACGGCGCCCTCACGCACGCGGTCCGCAAGCGCGCTCATCTGGGTTCTGAGCGGCTGGCACCGGACGACTGGCCGCCGCCGGACGCCGTCGCCATCGCTGCCAAGGAGCAGGTGGTCGCCTCGCAAAGCATCGCGGCGGCCCGCGACGCCCTGGTCGACGCCGACCTGCTCTATGCGCGCGTCGATCTCGTACCGGGTCCCGACGGTGAGATATGGCTCGGCGAGCTGGAGCTCACCGAGCCATATCTCTTCCTCGCCGCCGCGCCTGAGGGAGCCGTCGAGAGGTTCGCGGACGCGATCCTGGAGCGGGCCGCTAGGAGAGCGACAGCAGCCGGTTGAGCTGTGTGATCAACCCGACGTGGCGGAGGCCGCGGATCCGCACGCGCCGGGTGAGCACCTTGCGGTGGAAGTCTCGCCCGCTCGCGGTGAACGGTGATGGCAGGCCCGCGAGCAACGGCGTCGTGGCCAGCCCGAGGACGACGTCGGACGGCGCCTCGATGCGCACCATGCCGCCGGGGATGCTGCCGGAGAGCACACTGCAGATCCCGAGCCCGAACCGCAGTCCGACCACGACGTCGGCGTCCGTCACCGCGATGGTGATCGTTCCG
This sequence comes from Mycobacteriales bacterium, assembly GCA_046262915.1. Taxonomy (GTDB): domain Bacteria; phylum Actinomycetota; class Actinomycetes; order BP-191; family BP-191; genus JBHELW01. Next base: position 3,254 of record JBHELW010000035.1, read on the forward strand.
GCCATCGAGTCGAGAAGTGCCGCCTTCGCCGGGTCGGCGATCGCGGCGCGGAGCAAACCCGCGAGCATGCCGGCGAGGCCCTCGGCGTCGTCCTCGGACAGGACGACCTCGGCCATCGCTACTGCTCGTCGACGAACTCGGTCGGAACCTGCCCGGCGAGGTCGACCAACACGTTCGAGGCCTTGACGTAGCGCACGATCGTGGGCAGGTCACCCTTGACCTTGATCTTGCCCTGCATCATCGCCTTGACCGGCTCCAGCTCTCCGCGCATGACCGACTTCCAGCGGCTGTACGGCGCACTGATCGTGAACTGCGCTGACGTCGCCTTCGGGTCTTCGGGCCCGCCCAGGATCGCGATGTCGCGGCACTTGCCGTGCCACAGGTCGAGCCACGTGTAGACGTCGTCCGGGACGCCCTTGTCGGGCTCGCGCTCGTAGACGAACACGAGGTCGCCTTCCCACGTCGCGGCTGCGTCGGCGTAGGTCGCGGACGCATTGATCTGCGCCATGAAGAGCTTCGCCCACTCGTCGCTCGGGAACGTCGCCACGCCAGCGCCTCTCTAGTCGTAGGTGTACCAACCGCGGCCGCTCTTGCGGCCGATGTCGCCAGCCGTGACCATGCGCAGCAACAGCTCAGGGGGCTGGAACTTCTCGTCCTGCGTATCGCGGTAAATGTTCCGCGCCGCGTTGACCATGATGTCGACGCCCGTCATGTCCATCGTCTGTAGCGGCCCCATCGCGTGCCCGAACCCAAGGCGGCACGCGACGTCCACGTCCTCCGCGCTGGCGACTCCGCTCTCGACCAGTTTCGCGGCCTCGACACTCAGTGCGACGATCAGTCGCGTCGTGACGAAGCCGGCGACGTCCCGGTTGACGACGATGCAGGTCTTCCCGAGGTCCTCGGCAAACGTCCGCGCGCGGCCGAGCGCGTCGTCGCTCGTCTTGTAGCCGCGCACGAGCTCGCAGAGCTTCATCAGGGGGACCGGCGAGAAGAAGTGCGTGCCGACCACGGTCTCCGGACGAGAGGTGGCCGCACCGATCTGGGTGATTGGGATGGCACTTGTATTCGTGGCGAGCAGCGTCTCGGGCTTGCAGGTCGCGTCGAGCGCAGCGAAGAGTTCACGCTTGACCTCGAGGTCTTCGAAGACAGCCTCGACCACAACGTCCGCCTCGGCGGCCGCGTCCAGCTCGGTCGTCGTCGTGATGCGGCTGAGCGCGGCGTCGCGGTCGTCGGCTGACAGCCGACCTTTCTCGACGAACTTCGCGTACGACGAGTTGATCCCGCGCATCGCGCGCTCCAGGGCGGCCTCCGCGACGTCGCGCAGCGTCACGTCGTAGCCGGCCGTCGCGGCAACTTGCGCGATGCCACTGCCCATGAGGCCGGCCCCGATGACCGCGAGCTTCTTCCCCACGTCTTGCCCCTCGCTCGTGACGGGTTGCCGCGCAAGCGCGCCGGGCAACCCTACGGCGTCGCCAGGCGCACACTGGTCGAGTGGCGTGGCTCGTCGTGCTCGCGCTGTGCACCATCGGGATCGCCCTCGCACTGCGCCGCGAGCCGGTGGACGACACCGACGCACCGGCCGGGCGCGACGTCGACCATGACCGCGCCCGCGAACCGCAGTGGGGACGGGACGTCGCGGCCGACGAGAGCTTGGTCGCCGCGACGCGCGTGTCGTCGCGGGCCGAGGCGCAGCTCGTGCGCGGCGCCCTCGAGGCTGCCGGCATTCGCGCGATGGTGTCCAGCGACGACGCGGCCTCATGGGAGCCCCAGCTCGCCCTGACCAACGGCGTGCGCGTCCTCGTCTTCGAAGGCGACCTCGACGCTGCGCGCGCGGTGTTGGACGAGGTCGCTACGACAGCAGCGACTCCGCGGCCGGCTCCCGAGTGATGTCCGCGCCGAGCGACCGGAGCTGTTCAACAAACCGCCCGTAGCCACGGTCGACGTGGAACACGTCGCTCACTTCGGTTACGCCGTCGGCGACCAGGCCCGCGATGACCAAGGCGGCACCCGCGCGGACATCGGTGGCCCGCACTGGCGCACCCGAGAGCTCCTGCTTGCCGCGGACCACTGCGTGATGGCCGTCGGTGCGCACGTCGGCCCCGAGCCGGACGAGCTCGTCGATGAACGAGAAGCGCCCTTCGAAGACGTTCTCGGTGATCATCGCGGCGCCTTCGCTGATAGATGCGAGCGCGATCATGTGCGGCTGCAGGTCCGTCGGGAACCCGGGGTAGGGCAGGGTCACGGCGTCCACCGCGGTCGGCCGGCGGTCCATCGACACCCGGAAGCCGTCGCCGAGGGCCTCGACGGTGGCGCCGGTCTGCACCAGCTTGTCGAGCGGCAACTCGAGGTGGTCAAGCCGTGCCCGGCGGACGGTGACGTCGCCCAAGGTCATCACGGCGGCGATGGCGAAAGTACCCGCGACGATGCGGTCGGGGACCGCCACGTGGGTGGTCGGCTGCAGACCGTCAACACCTTCGATCTCGAGTGTCGATGACCCCGCACCAGCAATTCGCGCGCCCATCTGCCCGAGCATGTCGCAGAGATCCACGATCTCCGGCTCGCGCGCCGCGTTGTCGATGACGGTCGTGCCCTTGGCGAGAACCGCCGCCATGAGGAGGTGCTCCGTAGCACCGACGCTCGGGAAGTCCAGCCAGATGGTCGCGCCGGAGAGCTGCGACGCCCGCGCGACGAGGTAGCCGTGCTCGCTCTCCACCGTGGCGCCGAGCCGCTGCAGGCCCGAGATGTGCATGTCCAGTGGCCGCGACCCGATGTTGTCACCGCCGGGGAGGGCAACCTTCGCCTGCCCGCAGCGCGCGAGCAACGGCCCGAGCACGCAGATGGAGGCGCGCATCTGCCGCACCAAGTCGTAGTCGGCTGCATGCCCGAGCGCCTGAGGCACCGCGATCTCCACGACCGGGGCCGCGCCAGTGACCTGGCAGCCGAGCCGGCGTAGCAGCTCCGCCATGATGACGCCGTCGAGGATGTCGGGGACATCGCGCAGCACGGTCGTGCCCTCGGCGAGCAGCGCGGCGGCCATCAGCTTGAGGACGCTGTTCTTCGCGCCTGTGACGGACACGTCGCCCGCCAGGCGCGCGCCACCCGCAACCCGGAATCTCTCCATCGTGCGGGCATGGTATGGAACGAACGCGACCGCTCCGCAGCGGCGGCTATCGTCGCGGACGTGGCAGTGCACCTCACGCGCATCTACACCAAGACGGGCGACGACGGCACGACTGGCCTCGGCGACATGAGCCGCACGTCCAAGAAGTCGACGCGCATTACGGCCTTCGCTGACGTCGATGAGACGAACGCCGCCATCGGGGTCGTCCTCGCACTCGGCAAGCTCGACGCGCAGGTCGTCGAGGTGCTCCGGCGCGTGCAAAACGAGCTCTTCGACGTCGGCGCGGACCTGTGCACGCCGGTCACGCCCGCGCCGGCGTTCGCCCCGTTGCGCGTCACCGATGCTTACGTCGAGCGGCTCGAGCGGGACTGCGACGACTTCAACTCACGACTGGCCCCACTCAACAGCTTCATCCTGCCCGGCGGCTCGGTCGCGGCGGCGCTGCTGCACGTCGCGCGCACGGTCGCGCGGCGAGCGGAGCGCTCGACCTGGGGGCTGATCCAGGACGAGCCGGACGCGACGAGCCGTACCCCGGCGCTTTACCTGAACCGGCTGTCCGACCTGCTGTTCATCCTCTGCCGGATCACCAACGACGACGGCCGCCGCGACGTGCTCTGGGAGCCCGGCCGAACGCCGTAGCCGCGCGGGCGTTTCGCCGCACGGCCGAGGTGGTATCAGGCAGGCAAACTGCCCACGCCAGGAGGAACCAGTGCGCCGTTTCGGAGCACGAGTCGTACTCACCGGCCTAGTCGCCGTGTTCACCCTCGGGCCGCAGATTCCGAGCCACGCCGCGACGTGCGGACGCCTCCTCGACCCGGTGTGTTCCACCGTCTGTCGCGCCATCGCGCGGCCGCCCTGCGGTTACTGATCACGCGGCGCGTAGCCGCGCTGGTCTCTCGCTAGACAGCCTGACCAGCGGCGCGTAGCCGCGTCCGCGCGCGCGCCAGGTCGCCGCGCGCGGCCTCGTCGTCCTCGCTCGCGCTGACCGTCGTCTGCGCACGGTCGTAGGCCGCCCGCGCGCGCCCGGTGTCGATCTCACCGGCGAGCTCCGCGATGTCGGCGAGGACGGAGACGGTTTCGCCGGTCACCGACAGGAAGCCGCCGTGGATCGCGGCGACGACTTCGTCACCGCCACCAGGCGGCCTGATTCGCACGGTGCCCGACCCGAGCTCGCCGAGCAGCGGCGCGTGACCCGGCAGGATCCCGATCTCGCCCTCTGTCGTCCGGCCGACGACCATCTCGGCCTCGCCGGACCACAGCCGGCGTTCGGCCGAGACCAGCTCGACCCGCATCGTCGCCATGGCGGGAGAGGATAGCGACGTGGGCGACGACTCGTTATCGGAGCGACTGCTCGCCGTACGACCGAGAGTCGCTGCCGAGATGGCGCGCCCACACTCCGAAGAGGCGCTGCTCGCGGCAGTCGTCGGCGACCTCGTCGCGGTCGGTGCCGAGCGTCTGATGGCGTCGGCTCTCGGACTGCCGGGCACGATCGAGCGTCTCGTCCTTTGGGGCGCCGACGCGCGAACGGGCACCGAGGACTTGGCGCTGGCGGCTGCGCTGCGCACGCTGTCGCCGGACGCCGGCCGCGCGGTGCTTCTCGACGCCGAGCCCGACCTGCTCGTCGTTACGCCGGAAGCCGTCGCCGTCGTTGACGCGTCCGTCGGTCGACCCGGCCACGCGGCGGCGCGGGCGGCGCGTGGGGAGCCGGTGCCCGCGCCGCGGGTCGCCGATGTGCAGCGCGTCTTCGGCGCACGCGCGATTGCGCTCGAGTCCGAAGCGGTTGCGCGCACGTACCCAGTCGCGCGGGCGGCCGCGGTCGCCCTGCTGATCGCAGGAACGTCGACGCGGGCGTCGCAAGTCGTTGCGCTGTCCACCCGCGTGGGCGACCTGTTGCGGCCAGAGGCGAACGCGCTGCAGGCATGGACGGACATGGCGGGAGTCGTCGCCGCGGCGACCGGCGACCGCCTCGCATTCCACCCGCTGACCTGGGTGCACATCGCCGATGCGCTCGCGACGCACCCGGTCGCCGCGACGGCGGTTACGCGGATCAGGACGCACCCCGTTCTCGCCGCGCCCCGCGGCCGGGCATGACCGCAACGCTGTCCGATGCTGACGGCGGGGTCGCGAGCTACCGCGTCGATGACTCCGGCGGGGTGCGGTGGGTGCTCGACCTCAGGCCGTACGACGGAGTCGACCCGGCCCGCGTTGCTGCAGCGGCGCGCGCGTCACTCGGCGGCCATCGCGTCTGCCTTGCGGACGACCGGCTCGTCGACAGCCTGCTCGCGGTGGGCGGACGCATTCAGCGGCGCGGCAGCGACTACGTCTTCGACACCACGGCGGGAGTGCCAGCGGTGTGGCGCGAGCCGCACCTGCCGACAGGTCTGGGCCTCGCGCCGTTCGCGGTCACGGACTCGCTCGTCGCGGCGTTCGCCGCGGCGGTGCCGCCGGACCACCCCGACCACGACCCGACGGAAGACATCGCGGACAATCTCACTGGCTTCATCGAGGGCCGCTGGCTGGGTCCTCTGCTCGTCCCGGCAGCGCGCGTCGTCACTGACGGCCACACCGACTACGGCGGGATCGTCGTCACCGTCCGCGACCGTCCGCCGGAGATCGCCGGACCCTGGGTGTGCGAGCTGTTCGTGCATCCCGAGCGACGAGGGACGGGCCTCGGCCGCGCGCTGCTCCAGCACGCGATCGCCGCGGCGGCTGACGTCGGCTACCCGCGGGTCGGGCTGGTCGTGACCGCCGGCAACCCGGCGGAACGCCTCTACCAGTCGGTGGGCTTCCAGCTCGCGCGCACGCTCACCAACGTCGAGCTCCCGGTGTAGGGAAACGCCCGCTGTCGGGTGTGAGAGACATCAGGCGGGCCATAGTGGTTATCTGCCAAGAGTCACGCAGGTAACGGGCCTGTCCTCGCGGGACGGCGTGTGTCGGTCGTCAGCTCCCAGCAGAAGGTTCGATCGAGCACCACGTAGGCCCGCACGGTGATTGCAGGGCAGCGGGCGGGTGGCACTCTCCACAATGCCACGCTCGCCGTGGTCGCCCGGCTAGACGTGCGACGCATGTCGGGCATTCACCGAACCTGAATCTCGTTCAACGCCCACTCGCGCACGCCCGCGACTGTGGGGTGTCACAGCCGGCATGAGACGCGAGTCGGTCGCGGCCCGACGTGGCGGCTAGGGACGACTGCGGCCCCGCTCCCAACGCGAGTCGACGGACCCTCGTCGCGCAACGCTTTTTCTGCTGCCGGGAGTCCCGGCGCCAGTGCCGCCACCGCAGCAACATCGCACAGACGCGCGGCGAGCCATCACTACGAGCGCACGCGCCGTCTAATCTCGTCTTTCAACTCGCGCTCAGTGAGTTGCTCGAGCTGACGAACAAGCGGGTCGTGCCGGTCAGTATCGATGACGTTTCCGTCAGAGAGCAAGAATACCGCTTGGTCATTTACAAGCTCAATCTTTTCCCCGAACCTGCTGAGAATGAGCACTGCTCGATCACCCACTTTGAGCCGGACGCCGCCCTCGGCTACGACAGGATGCTCGCCGTCCGCAGTGACAACCCAACCCCAGTCCACGAAACTCGCCGGCGCCGGAGACGGCCCGGCCAAGATCTCTTCAACGTTGACGGAGAGCGTTCTGTTGATGTTCCTGGCGTATTCCGGCCCGTAGGGCTCTTGCCGTTGCTCGTCGGTGATTGTCGCAACAACGATCGAGTACGACTTCGCAAAGTCGGCAACGGACTCGAATTGTACCGCATATCGCGCGTGATTAACGATCGTTGCCGGCGTGGACGCCCGGCGTTGCGGTCGCCCCATCTCGCTCGTGCGGTCGCCCGCTCCGTCGCGTGCAGCGGTGCAGCTGCTTGCGGACATGGCAGCGATAAAAACCACAAGGAGCGCCCGAGCAGGTCTGGCCCGCGTTGGGCGGTTACGGAAGGTATTTCCCATTGATGTGCCCCACGTTGTGTGATCCGAGCAATGGCGGGAAAGAGCCGGCGCGGTTCGTTGCACACTGGTAGATGTTCGGGTCATCGGTGAGCCCCTTGTCCGCAGGGTGCCATAGGCCAACACTGTGACCCGTTTCGTGGCAGGCAACTGATTGCAACTGCGATGACGTGAGCTCTGGCCCCCGAGGGCCCGAGTAGTTCACTTCCGCTTTTGCGCACTTTCCCTGGCCGTCGTTCACCCAGGAGAGGCAGCGGTAGTAGCCGAATCCGGCGGTGAACACCGTGTCGATACCATATAGGACGTCTGCGTATTGCGACTCGCTGAGGATAGTCGTCAGATTGGTCGTCTCGTAGCTCTGGGTTCGCGTCGCCTCAGTAGCGGCGCGCCATCCGCTCGTTAGGTCGTAGTACATGTAATGGGTCGAGTTGTTTGCGAAGCACGCCTGTGTCGTGTTAGCCGCGCAGCCGCCGAAGTTGCTCGCGTGCGCGGCACTTATTGCACCGACACTGCCACCGGCAACGATCGCGGCGACGAACAGAGTGCGAAATTTCGACAACGATTCCCCCCAGGTCACAGATGACATCGGCGCACATGGGTGCTGGCCATAGTGGCGCGATGGCCACAACTCGCTTACTCGCGTGACAGCGCGCCACGGTTCGTCTCGCCGAGTCGGGCGACCCCCAGCCGAGGTCACGAGCCTGCGACTAGCCTCGGTGGCGGCGTCAACGCGGGACGGGATGGGTCGGCCGGGCGTTGCTCCAGCACGCCATCGCGGCGGCGGCCGACGCCGGACACCCGCGGGTCGGGCTCGTCGTGACCGCTGGCAACCCGGCCGAGCGCCTCTACCAGTCCGTCGGCTTCCAGCTGTCGCGCACGCTAACCAACGTCGACCTCCCGGCATAAACCCCGTTGTGGACCGGCTGGGCCCATCTAGCTAGAACTGGGCCGAGCCGGTCCACGATGCGAGACCGGCGCCTAGGCGCCCGCGATCGTCTTCGCTTTGGCAACGGCCTCTTCGATGCCGCCGACCATGTAGAACGCTTGCTCCGGCAGCTCGTCGTACTCGCCGTCGACGACAGCCTTGAACGACGCGACCGTCTCATCGAGCGGGACGTACTTGCCGGGGATACCGGTGAACTGCTCGGCGACGAAGAACGGCTGCGAGAGGAAGCGCTGGATCTTCCGCGCGCGCTGGACGATGACCTTGTCCTCCTCGGGCAGCTCGTCCATGCCGAGGATGGCGATGATGTCCTGCAGGTCCTTGTAGCGCTGCAGCGTCGACTGCACGCGGCGCGCCACGCCGTAGTGCTCCTCGCCGATTACCCGCGGGTCGAGGATGCGCGAGGTCGAGTCGAGCGGGTCGACCGCGGGGTAGATGCCGAGCTCGGAGATCTGCCGCGAGAGCACGGTCGTCGCGTCGAGGTGCGCGAACGTCGTCGCCGGCGCCGGGTCGGTCAGGTCGTCGGCGGGCACGTAGATCGCCTGCAAGGACGTGATCGATCGGCCACGCGTCGAGGTGATGCGCTCCTGCAAGACGCCCATCTCGTCCGCCAACGTCGGCTGGTAGCCGACGGCCGACGGCATCCGGCCGAGCAGCGTCGACACCTCGGAGCCGGCCTGCGTGAACCGGAAGACGTTGTCGACGAAGAGCAGCACGTCCTGGCGGTCGACGTCGCGGAAGTACTCCGCCATGGTCAGTGCGGTCAACGCGACGCGCAGTCGTACGCCGGGCGGCTCGTCCATCTGCCCGAAGACCAGCGCCGTCTTGTCGAGGACGCCGGACTCCTTCATCTCCAGCCACAGGTCGTTGCCCTCGCGGGTGCGCTCGCCGACCCCGGCGAACACCGACGACCCACCGTGCTGCTGGGCGACGCGGTAGATCATCTCCTGGATGACGACGGTCTTGCCGACGCCGGCGCCGCCGAACATGCCGATCTTGCCGCCCTTGACGTAGGGCTCGAGCAGGTCGATGACCTTGATGCCCGTCTCGAAGATCTCGGCCTTGGGCTCGAGGTCCTCGAAGCGCGGCGCCAGCCGGTGGATCGGCCAGTAGTCGCTCGCCTGGATCGACTCCTTCGGCGCGTCCAGCGGCTCGCCTAGCACGTTGTAGACGTGGCCGAGCACCCCCGCGCCCACCGGCACCTTGATGGCTGCGCCGGTGTTGACGACCTGCTGCCCCCGCTGCACGCCGTCCGTCGGCTTCAACGCGATGGCGCGCACCACGCCGGAGCCGAGGTGCTGCGCGACCTCGAGCGCGATCGTCTGGGTGTCGCCCTCGATCGTCGCGTCGAGGGTGAGCATGTAGTTGATCTCCGGCAGGTTGCCGCTCGGGAACTCCACGTCGACGACCGGGCCGATCACCTGGACGACGCGGCCGACGGCGAGGTCGCCTCCGGTCTCGGCGGGTCGGGTCAAGGTTTCGGACATCGGTTGCGCTCCTAAGCCTCTTTCGCGGCCAGCGCCTCGGCGCCACCCACGATCTCCGAGATCTCGGTAGTGATTTCCGCCTGCCGCGCCCGGTTGGCGTCGCGCGTCAGGACCTTGATGAGCTCGTCTGCATTGTCAGTAGCCGCCTTCATTGCCCGGCGCCGCGCGGCGTGTTCGGAGGCGGCGGCGTCGAGCAGGGCCGAGAAGACGCGGCTCTCGACGTAGCGCGGCAAGAGGCTCTCGAGGATCGCGTCCGCACTCGGCTCGAACTCGACCTCGGCGCTGAGGCCTTCCTTCGCGGCCAGCTCCGGCGCGACGACCGGCAGCAGCTGTACGACGGCCGGTCGCTGCACGAGCATCGAGCGGAACGCGGTGTAGGCGACGAGCACGCGGTCGACCTTGCCGGCGAGGTAGTCGTCGGTCAGCTGCCGCCCGATCTCCTTCGCGACGGTGTAGGGCGGCGTGTCGCTCACGCCGGTCCACACGCCGGCCGGCTGCACCCGGCGGTAGCGGTAGAAGGACAGCGACTTGCGCCCGTAGGCGTAGACCTCGAAGCCCTGTCCCGCGGCCGACGCGCTGCGGCGCTCGGTCTCGACGAGTCGCAGCACGTTGGTGTTGTAGGCGCCCGCCAGCCCGCGGTCGGCAGTGACGGCGAGCACGCCCACCGCGCCGACCGACTCGCGCGGCGCGAGCAGCGCCGCTCCCCCGCCGCCCGCGGACATCAGGTCCGCGACGATCCGCGAGATCGCCTCGGCGTACGGGCCGGCGGCCTCGGTGCGCGCCTGCGCCTTGACGATGCGCGAGGCCGCGATGAGCTCCATCGCGCGGGTGATCTTCTGCGTGCTCTTCACCGAGCGGATGCGCCGGCGTACCTCGCGGAGCTTGCCCGCCACCTAGACCACGACTCCCACGGTCACACCGGCGGCTGGATGTCGACGTCGGCTACCGGGCCGGCGACCTCTTCGAAGCCACGCTCGGCGTCCCGCTGTTCACCGCCGCCGATCACGCCGGTGCCCGCGCTCTCGCCGGCGTCCACCTTCGGCAGGACCGTCGTCTCGGCGGTCTCTACGCCGACCGGCGCGGCTGGTGCCGCGGCCGCCGCGCGCGCCTGGTCGCGCTGCGTGCTGAACTGCGCGAGGCAGCCCTCGGCCGCAGCGCGCAGGCGCTCCTCGACGGCGTCGAGCGGCTGGTTCTCGTCCAGCGCGGTCAGCACGCCGTTGTCGCGCGTCTTCAGCCACTCGATGAGCGCCCGCTCGAACGGCTTGACGTCGCTGACGTCGAGCGTGTCGAGGAAGCCCTGGCCGGCCGCCCAGATGATCGCGACTTGCTCGGAGAGCTGCACCGGCGCGAACTGCGGCTGCTTGAGCACCTCGACCAACCGCACGCCGCGGTCGAGCTGCGCCTGCGACGCCTTGTCGAGGTCGGAGCCGAACGCCGCGAACGCCTCCAGCTCGCGGTACTGCGCGAGGTCGAGGCGCAGCGTGCCGGCGACCTTCTTCATCGCCTTGGTCTGCGCGTTGCCGCCGACGCGCGAGACCGAGATGCCGACGTTGATGGCGGGTCGGACGCCTTGGTAGAAGAGGTCGCTCTCCAGGAAGATCTGCCCGTCCGTGATCGAGATGACGTTGGTTGGGATGTAGGCCGAGACGTCACCGCCGCGGGTCTCGATCATCGGCAGCGCGGTCAGCGACCCGCCACCGAGCTCGTCGGAGAGTTTCGCCGCGCGCTCCAGCAGCCGCGAGTGCAGGTAGAACACGTCGCCGGGGTAGGCCTCGCGGCCGGGCGGACGCCGCAGCAGCAGCGACAGCGTGCGGTAGGCGACGGCCTGCTTCGACAGGTCGTCGTAGATGATCAGCCCGTGCTGGCCGCCGTACATCCAGTGCGCGCCGATCGCCGCGCCGGAGTACGGCGCGAGGTACTGGAACGGCGCCGGTGAGCTCGCCGGGGCGCTGACGACGACCGTGTAGTCCATGGCGCCGGCCTCGGTCAGCGCGTTGACGACCTCCGCCACGGTCGAGGCCTTCTGCCCGACCGCGACGTAAATGCAGCGCACTTCCTTGTCGGTGCCCCAGAAGCGCTTCTGGTTGATGATCGCGTCGATCGCGATCGCGGTCTTGCCGGTCTGCCGGTCGCCGATGATGAGCTGGCGCTGGCCGCGCCCGACGGGCGTGATGGCGTCGATGGCCTTCACGCCGGTGAGCAGGGGCTCCTTCACCGGCTGCCGCTGGACGACGGATGCCGCCTGCACCTCGAGCCGGCGCGTCTCGGTGGTGGCGATCGGGCCCTTGCCGTCGATCGGGTTGCCGAGCGGGTCGATGACCCGGCCGAGCATCGCGTCGCCGACGGGGATCGACAGGATGCGGCCGGTCAGGGTGACCGCGTCGCCCTCCTCGATGTCCGCGGCCTCGCCGAGGACGACGGCGCCGATCTCGCCTTCTTCGAGGTTGAGCGCGAGCGCGCGCAGCACACCGCGCACCGTCTGGATCTCGAGGATCTCGTTCGCCATGCACTTGGGGAGCCCCGAGATGCGCGCGATGCCGTCGCCGGCTTCGAGCACGCGTCCGACCTCTTCGCGTTGCACGCTCGGCGTGAACTGCGCGGCCGCGCGCTTGAGCGCCTCCGCAATCTCGGACGGGTTGATCTGCAGTTCGGTCATTGGCTTCCTCTAGCTCCCAGACATCGCGTCGCGTAGCTGTTCCAGGCGGCGCCGGACGGAGCCGTCGATCACCTCGTCGCCGATCGTCGTGACGACGCCGCCGAGCACGCTGGGGTCGACGATGACCTTCACGTCGACCGCGCGGCCGCGCGCCGACGACAGCGCGCTGGCCAGTCGCTGCCGCTGCGCCTCGTCGAGCGGCGTCGCGACGCGTACCTCGGCCACGGCGGCCTGCCCGCTCGCGGTCGCCTCCTCGACGAACGCGTCGACGATCCGCGTGAGCTCACGCGCCAGCCCGGCATCGACGACCATGCTGAGCAGCCGCAACGTCACCGGGTGCGCGCGCTCCGCGAGCAGCTCGCGGATCACCTGGTCCTTGCGGTCTGTCGACGACGCCGGGTCAGTCAGCTCCGAGCGCAGGTCCGGGGACGCGTCCATCGCGCGGCTAAACCGGAAGAGCTCGTCCTCGACTCGCTCAACGACCCGCTCCGCGTGCGCAACCTCGTAGAGCGCTGCGGCGTAGCCGTCGATCTTCGCGTCGCTGATGGCCACCTCGCGTTAGCCCCGCGACCCGGATGTCGCCAGCTCGTCGATGTAGGAGTCGACCAGCGCACGCTGTGCTTCGTTGTCGAGCGAGCGTCCGACAATGCGCCCCGCGACGTCGATGGAAAGCTCGGCCATGGTCGAACGCATCGTCGACAGCGCGCGGTCACGCTCAGCCGCGATGTCGGCCTGCGCGCGCTGCACCAGCGCCTGCGCCTCCGCCTCGGCGCGACTGCGCGCCTCCGCGACGATCTGCTCACCGGTACGCCGGCCCTCGTCGATGATCCGCTGCGCCTCGGCCTGCGCGTCGGCGAGTCGAGCTCGGTAGTCGACGAGCGCCGAGTCGGCCTCTGCCTTCGAGCGCTCCGCGGCCTGCAAGCGGCTCGACAGCGCCTCCTCGCGGGCGGCGAGCATCGCGTTGAGCCGGGGCAGCGCGATCTTGGAGATGATGAGGAACAGCACGACGAAGAAGACCGCCGCCCACACGAGCTCGGACACGCGCGGCGCAACCGGCGAGAAGTCCTTGCTCTCCTCGGCGGCCAGCACTAGCAGGTTAGACACGGTGCGTCCTTTCCGCGGCCGGTCGCTAGCTGATGATGAAGGCGAGGGCGAGACCGAAGATCGCCAGCGCTTCGACGAGGCCGATGCCGACGAACATCAGGGTTCGCAGCTGACCCGCGGCCTCCGGTTGGCGCGCGATCGCGGAGATCGTCTGCCGACGAGGTAGCCGATGCCGATGCCCGGGCCGATGGCGGCGAGACCGTAGACAAGGCCGCGGCCGATGACCTGGTTCGGGTTCACGGCTGCCTGAGCGAGGATCATCGCGCCGGGACGCATGTGCTCTCTCTTTCGTCGGGGTACCGCCGGGCGGCGGCACTCGGTTTGCCTAGTGCTCGGGGTGCACGGCGCCGCCGATGTAGAGCGCGGTCAGCACCGTGAAGATGAACGCCTGCAGGAACGCGACGAAGATCTCGAACCCGGTCATCACGGCGCCGAACCCGATGACGAGCGGCAGCGCGAGGACCTTCGGTGAGGCGATGAACATTGAGCCGGCGAGAACGGCGAGCAGGCTCAGGATCAGGTGGCCGGCCACCATGTTGAACGTGAGTCGCAGGGTGAGCGTGACCGGCCGGATGACGAGGATCGACAGCAGCTCGATCGGCGTGAGCAGCACGTAGAACGGCCACGGCACGCCAGGCGGGAAGAGGATCTCCTTGAAGTACTTGCCTGGCCCCTGCGTGCGGATCCCCTCGAAGTTGAAGACGAGATAGGACACGATCGCGAGGAACATCGGGACGGCGATCTTCGAGCTGGGCGGGAACGAGACGCCCGGGAAGATCTCCATGAGGTTGAACCCGAGGATGAGCAGGAACAGGGTCGTGAGGTAAGGCAGGTAGCGCGCGCCGTCGTGGCCGATGACCTCCTCGGCGATGCCGCTGCGGACGAACCCGACGATCGACTCGCCGAGCATGGCGAGGCGTCCCGGAACGGGCTTGGGAGCGCCGCGGAAGGCCAGCAGCATGAAGGCCGAAACGATGACGAACGCGACGGCCATCGCGTAGACCGCGTAGCTGAAGCCGAGAAAGCCCGGGCTGAAGTTGAACAGCTCCGCGATATCCGGGACGCCTTCGCTGAGGATCATGTGGCGCTCTGCTCCTTCGGGAAGGGGCCGAGGAACGTCGTGCCGCGCAGCACGAGCAGGCACTGCAGCAGCAGTACCCCGACCTCGGTTGCACAGACCGATACGACGAGCGGCATTCGGGGCAGGTCGAGCGGACCGACACCGACCGCGATCGCGACGCCGAGCAGGAGCAGCCGGACAGGAAGCATCCCGACCACGAGCGGGATGTCGATGCCGCGGGTTGACCGGGCACCGCGCGCTGAGATCAGCGCGGCGGCAACGGCGTTCGCCACCACGACGCCGACGCCGACGAGCGCGGCGACCGCGCCCCGACCGCCCGCCGTCAGCGCGCCGAGCAGCGTCGCGAGAGCGGCTGCCGGGATCCCGGCGTAGAGCGGAGCCACGGCGAGTCGATAGTCGAGCGCGACTTCCGGCGCGTCAGACCGACGCACGGGTTGCCCGGTCCGCGACCGCGCGAGCGTCAGCCTGCGCGGAGCGCTTGATGAGCACATACAGGCCGAGTGCGTTACCGCCGAGCAGGCCGAGCACGAAGAGGACGTGACCGGTGTGCAGCCACTTGTCCGCGAACCATCCGGCGACGCCGTAGACGGCGATTGCGGCGGTGAACTCGATCACGGCGTTCCACGCCATACCGAGGTCGCTCCACGCCGCCTGTCGTGTTCCCTCCGCCATGGTGCGCGGCAGGTTAGCAGCGGCGCGTTCGCGCGAGCAAAAGCCGACGATGCGCGGTGCTACGTTTCGGATGAGTTGCGGACTTCACCGTGAGGCGCGTCATGGCCGGTCTCGAGTCACCGCGAGTGATCCTCGACGAGCGCGACCGCCGACCCGAGGTCGTCACGCCACGCCCTGCGGGCCAGCCGGATCCGCGTCCCGTCGAGTCGGCGGCGTGGGCAAGCTGGGACGTCGTGCGCGTCCTCGGGTTCATCGCGCTCGCTGCCATTGCGATCGCCGCGCCGGCCGTCGGCGTGCCCGCGCTCCTCGGCGCGAGCGCAGCCACGTTGTGGCATGCGGTACGCGACTCCCGCCGTCACCGGCTACGCCGAGCCGCCGCGCCGCTGCCGAGACAACGGCTGCCGCGCCGCTAGAGCCGGCGGGCCGCGAGGATCTTCGGCAAGCTGCTGGACAGCAGCGCGATGATCGCGAACGCCGCGACGACGGACAGGACGAGAGCCGGCCGGGTGAAGGAAACCGCGACGCCGCCGAAGGCGATGAGCGCGGACCAGAAGTACATGATCAGCACCGCGCGGCGGTGCGAGTGGCCGATCTCGAGCAGCCGGTGGTGCAGGTGCTCCTTGTCGGGGCTGAAGACCGGACGCCCCGCCCGCATGCGCCGCACGATCGCGAGCAGCAGGTCCACGAAGGGGACGAGCAGCACGAGTGCGGGCAGCAGGATCGGCACGAAGAACGACGCGACGTTCGAGCCGGACAGCGCGCCGTAGTCGACGCGAGTCGTCGCGGACGTCGTCGCCGCGGCGAGCATGAGGCCGATGAGCATCGAGCCGGAGTCGCCCATGAAGATGCGCGCCGGGTTGAAGTTATGGGGCAGGAACCCGACGCAGACGCCGACGAGGACGGCGCATATCAAGGTCGACGGCGCGGCGAACGACTGGTGCTGCACGACCGAGAGCTGGTAGCTGAACGCGAAGAACGCGGCCGCGGCGATCGCCACGACGCCGGCGGCGAGCCCGTCGAGGCCGTCGATGACATTGACGGAGTTGACCATCGCCAGCGCGAGCAGCACCGTCGCCGGCACCGCGAGGTTCTGGTCGAGCGAGTAGAGCGTGCCCGTGGGCAGCCAGATGAACAGCAGCTGCACGCCGAGCAGCACCATCACGCCGGCCGAGAGGATCTGGCCGGCGAGCTTCGTCAGCGCGTCGAGACCCCAGCGGTCGTCGAGCACACCGATGCCGCAGATGAGCGCCCCGCCGATGAGGACGCCGCGCGGGTCCGACGACGTCTTGAACGTCGTCGACAACGCCGGCAGGGCGCGCGCGACCAGCAGTGCGGCGACCACTCCGGCGTACATCGCGACGCCGCCGAGCCGTGGTGTCGGGATCGCATGCACGTCACGGTCGCGCGGCTGCGCGAGCGCGTGCCAGCGCAGCGCACCACGGCGCACGAGCGGCGTGAGCAGGTAGGTCACCGCAGCCGCGACTGCGAACACGAGGGAGTACTCGCGCACGGCCCCTCCCCTGCGTGCCGCCGGCCCGTCGAGCTAGGGGCGAGCGTAGGCCGGGTGCGCCTCGACGAGCGCCCGGACGCGCTCGGCGACCTCGGCGGTCACCGCGCCGGTCTCGTCGCGCACCGCGCTCGCGATGAGGCCCGCGACCTCCTTCATCTCGCCATCTGTCATGCCCTGGGTCGTCACCGCGGGCGTGCCGACGCGAATCCCGGACGCGACCGCCGGGGGCTGCGGGTCGTAGGGGATCGCGTTCTTGTTCAACGTGATGCGCGCCGCGTCGCAGCGCGCCTCCGCGTCCTTGCCTGTTACGCCGAGCTCGCGCAGGTCGCAGAGAACGAGATGCGTGTCGGTGCCCCCCGCGACGGGGCGGATGCCCTCCGCGGCGAGGCCGTCGGCGAGCGCGCGCGCGTTGTCGATGACCTGCTGCGCGTAGCGCTGGTAGTCGGGCTGCTGCGCCTCCTTGAGCGCGACTGCCTTCGCCGCGACCGCGTGCATCAGCGGGCCACCCTGCATCATCGGGAAGACGGCCTTGTCGATCTTGCTCGCGAGGTCGGCGGTGCACAGGATCATCCCGCCACGCGGGCCGCGCAGCACCTTGTGGGTCGTGAGGGTCACGACGTGGGCGTGCGGCACCGGGCTCGGGATCGCCTTGCCCGCGACGAGGCCGATGAAGTGCGCGGCGTCAACGACGAGGTAGGCACCGACGGAGTCGGCGATCTCGCGGAAGCGTGCGAAGTCGATGAGTCGCGCGTAGGCCGTGGCACCGGCGATGATCATCTTCGGCCGGTGCTGTGCGGCGGTGTCCGCAAGGTCGTCGTAGTCGATGAGCTCGGTGTCCTCGCGCACGCCGTAGCTCACGATGTTGAACCACTTGCCCGAGAAGTTGACCTTGCTGCCGTGCGTGAGGTGACCGCCGTGCGGGAGGCTCATCGCGAGCACTGTGTCGCCGGGTGAGAGGAGCGCGGCGTACGCGGCGAGGTTGGCCGACGCGCCGGAGTGCGGCTGCACGTTGGCATGCTCGGCGCCGAAGAGCTCCTTCGCGCGGGCGATCGCCAACTCCTCGGCGATGTCGACCTGCTGGCAGCCACCGTAGTAGCGCTTGCCCGGATAGCCCTCGGCGTACTTGTTCGTCAGCGTCGACCCGAGCGCGGCGATGACCGCCGGCGAGGTGAAGTTCTCGCTCGCGATGAGCTGCAGTCCGCCGCGCAGACGCGCCAGCTCGCCGGTGATGACATCGGCGATCTCGGGATCCTGCGCCTGGAGCGCATCGAAGTCCGGACCGTAGAAGGTGGTCATGGCTGCGCTCCCGGGTCGTACGGCGGTGCGTGCGACTGTAGCCCTCAGTCGCCCGCCGTCCGGCCAGCCGCTGCCGCTGTCGCGCAGATGATCTCGATCGGCGTCTGGAGCGCGTCCGCGATCGTGGCGGCGCACGCCTGGAACCCGCCCGACGGGCCGCCGTAGGGGTCAACGACGTCGTCATCCTCGGGACGCGCACGCGTCAGCCCGCGGCGCGCGGCGGCCGCGCGAACGAGGGCGCGCGCCCGCGTGACCACGTCGTCGCCGGGCAGCTCGGCGACGTCGACGTCGCGGACGAGCCGGGCGAACTCGCGGATCGTGAAGGTCCGGGCGGCGGCGCGCGGGACGAGCGTGACGGCGGCGGCGCGATGCTGGCGCGTCGCGCCGAGGACCAGGTCGGCCCCCTCGACCTGACGGGCGGTCAGCTCGCGCGCGCGGAACCCGTCGGCGCGGATACCCATGTCGGCAAGAGCCTGCGATGCGGAGTACTCGAGCGGCACGCCGGTGAGGCCGTGGGTGCCGGCGCTATGGACGACGAAGCGGCGCGCGTCGTGGCCGAGCAGCTGCTGCAGTCGGTGGATGGTCATGAGCTCGGCCATCGGTGACCGACAGATGTTGCCGGTGCACACGAAGAGCAGGTCGAACCGCTCGGCCTCGTTGTCGTCGGTCTCACGCAACGGGGCCGCCAACGACTGACTCGATCTGCCGGCGCGAGATGGCGCCCTCGCGGAGCACGCGCGGCTGTGCGCCGGTGCAGTCGACGATCGTTGACGCGGTGCCCTCGCCGGCGTCGCCCGCATCGAGGTAGATCGCCACCGCCGTGCCGAGCTGCGCCTTCGCCGCGGCGGCGCTCGTCGGGGCCGGCTCGCCACTGCGGTTCGCACTCGATACGGCGAGTGGCCCGGTCTCGACGAGCAGGTCGAGCGCAACGGGGTGCATGGGCATCCGCACCGCGACCGTTCCGTTGGCGTCGCCGAGGTCCCAGCCGAGGCCGTCGCCTTCGCGGAGCACGAGCGTCAACGCGCCCGGCCAGTACGCCGAGATGAGGTCGCGTGCGACGTCGGGCAGGTCGTCGACCAAGCCGTTTACCGCACGCCAGGCGCCGATGAGGACTGGGACCGGCATGTCGCGGCCGCGCCCTTTCGCATCGAGGAGTCCGCGGACGGCTGCCGGGGCGAACGCGTCGGCGGCTACGCCGTAGACGGTGTCCGTGGGCAGCACGACGAGTTCGCCCGCGCGGAGTGCATCGACGGCTGCCCGCAGGGCGCGCTTGCGCTGTGCGTCGCTGCGGACAGTCGACAGCACGCGCGTCACGCGTCGGCTCCCGCGGCCGCGCGGCGCGCGAGCCGCGCGGTCGTGAAGCGCGGCCGGCGCGCCAAATCGTCGTGGTCGCTGATCTCCGACCAGCGGCCGTCGCCGCGGAGCAGCTGGGGGACCGATCGCCCTTGGGTGTCGCCATGCTCAACCGCGAGGACCCCGCCGACGCGAAGCAGCCGCGCCGCCGTAGCGACGATGTCGCGGATCACGACCAGGCCATCGTCGGGCGCGACCAGCGCATGCGCGGGGTCATGGTCGCGGACCTCCGGGTCGAGCGTGGCGACTTCGTCGGCCGTTAGGTACGGCGGGTTCGCGACGACGACGTCGACGACGCCGGCGAAGTCCGGCAGGGCGTCGCGGACCGACTCCGCGTGCAACGTGACCCATGCGCCACCGGCGGCCGCGTGCGCTTCGACATTGCGCGCGGCCCACCGCAGCGCGGCCTCGTCGTCGTCGACCGCGTGCACGTCCGCGTGCGGAAGCTCGTCCGCAACAGCGAGCGCGATGGCGCCGGAGCCGGTGCAGAGATCGACGACGCAGGGCGCGGCGCCGCGGATGACGCGGGCCGCGTCGATCGCCCACCCCGCGACGAGCTCGGTCTCCGGCCGCGGCACGAAGACGCCGGGCCCAACTTCGAGGTCGATGTGCCGAAAGGCGGCGTGCCCGACGAGGTGCTGCAGCGGCACGCGCGTCGCGCGCTCGGCGACGAGCTGCGTGAAGTGGTTGGCCGCCCGCAGCGGCAGCGAGGTGACCGTCGAAAGCGCGCGCCGCTCGACGCCGAGGACGTGCGCGGCGATCTGTTCCGCATCCCAGCGCGGGCTGGGCACGCCGGCCGCGGCCAACCGGTTCGTCGCGTCGCTCAACGCACTGAGCAGCGGGACCTCGCTCGGCTCTGCGCTCATCGCGCCGCGCCTTCGAGCTGCGCCGCGTTGTCCGCCGTAACGAGGGCGTCGATCACCGCGTCGAGGTCGCCGTCGAGAACCTGGTCGAGGTTGTAGGCCTTGAAGCCGACGCGGTGGTCGGAGATGCGGTTCTCCGGGAAGTTGTATGTGCGGACGCGCTCCGACCGGTCGACGGTGCGCACCTGGCTCTTGCGGTCCGCGCTGGCCGCGGCCTGCTGCTCCTCGATCGCCTGAGCGAGCAGACGGGCGCGCAGGATCCGCAGCGCCGACTCCTTGTTCTGGAGCTGGCTCTTCTCGTTCTGGCACGACACGACCGTGCCGGTCGGCAGGTGCGTGATGCGGACGGCGGAGTCAGTCGTGTTGACGCTCTGCCCACCGGGGCCGCTGGACCGGTAGACGTCGATGCGCAGGTCGTTGGGGTCGATGTGCACCTCGACGTCCTCGGCCTCGGGCGCGACGAAGACGCCCGCTGCGCTCGTGTGGATCCGACCTTGGCTCTCCGTCTCGGGCACCCGCTGCACGCGATGGACACCGCCTTCGTACTTCAGCCGGCGCCAGGCGCCGCCGCGCGCCTTCACCGCGAGGCTGACGTCCTTGACCCCGCCGAGGTCGCTCTCCGTCACGTCGAGCACCTCGGTCTTCCAGCCCTGGCGCTCGGCGTAGCGCTGGTACATGCGCAGCAGGTCGGCGGCGAACAGTGCCGACTCGGCGCCACCCTCGCCGGACTTGACCTCGAGGATGACGTCCTTGCCGTCGTTGGGGTCGCGCGGGGTGAGCTGTTCGCGTAGCTGGGTGCTGAGCTCGGCGTGGCGCGCCGCCAGCTGGTCGACCTCGTCTTTGAACGACGGGTCGTCCGCGACGAGCTCCCGCGCGGCGTCGAGGTTGCCGGCGACCTCGGTGAGCGCGCGCTGCGTCTCGACGATCGGACTCAGCTCGGCGAAGCGCTTGCCCAGCTCGCGGGCGCGGTTCTGGTCGGCGTGCACGTCGGGGTCGCCGAGCTGAGCCTCGATCTCGGCGTACTCCGCGACGATCTCGTCGAGCTTGTCGGCCACGCGTCCTCTCTCGTCAATGCCAGAACACGGCAACGGCGCCCGGCGTAGGTCTCGAGGACCTGCGCGGGCGCCGTAGCGTCGCTAAGCCTTGGGCGCGGTCCGCTTGCCGAAGCGCCTCTCGAACTTCTCTACGCGGCCGCCGACGTCAACGACGCGCTGCTTGCCGGTGTAGAAGGGGTGGCAGTTCGAGCACACGTCGGCGTGGATCTCCGGGACGGTGCTGCGCGTCGTGAACGTGTTGCCGCAGGAGCAGTGGACTCGCGTCTCGACGTAGTCCGGGTGGATGCCGGTTTTCACTTCGGGTCCTCTCGATGGGAGCGTCACCGGGTCGCCGCTTGCCGCGACGGGAACCGGGGACAACGATCATTCTGCCAGAGGCTCGGCACGCACCCAACGCCGAGCGGGCCCGATGTGTTCCGGACGGGAGTAGCGCGTGGACATCCTCTACGTCGCCGAGGCGACGGCTTACGGCGGCCGCGAGGGCCGCGTGACGAGCTCGGACGACCATCTCGACGTAGAAGTCGGCATCCCCAAGGAACTCGGTGGGGCCGCGGACAACGATGCGACGAACCCCGAGCAGCTCCTTGCCGCCGGCTACGCCGCCTGCTTCCAAAACGCGATGATCCGCGTCGCGCGGAAGATGAAGCTCGACCCGACGGGCTCGACCGTCAC
>JBHELW010000036.1:0-3400 GCA_046262915.1 Mycobacteriales bacterium
GCGCAGGAGGAGTACCTCAACTCCTGGCAGCACGGCTCCTGACCGAGCGCGTCATCGGCTAGTCAGCAGCGTGCCGAAAGGCGTCTACCACCACCTCGACGACGGCGGTGACGTCCTCGCCGTCGAGCGCTTCTCGTGCGCCCCCGGCCCCGCCGGCTGGCGGTACGTCGGTGAGGTGGCGGATCCCGCAGGGCTCGCGATCGGCGCGGTCGACGTCACGTGCGACGCGCAGTGGCGGCCGGTGCGGGTCGAGGTGCGCAGCGGCGGGTGGGTCGTCCGCGGCGGCGTCGTCGGCAGCAAGGTGGTGTGGCTGCGGCTGCCGGCCGGCGCGGCGGCGGACGGAGAGCCCGAGCAGCGGCTTGCCGCGGTCGGCTTCTTCGGGCGTTCGCCCGCCTTCACTGTCGCGGTCGCGCGGCTGCTCGCCATGCACTCCGCCGAGCGGCGCACGCTGCAGCTCGTCCGGCTTTCCGGCGACGCCCTCGCCGTACAGCCCCGGCCGATGGCGTGGGCGATGACCGAGGTCCGTGAGCACGCGACGGAGACCGCGCCGCTCGTCGTCGAGCGATTTGAGGTCGACGACCTCGTCGCCGGGGAGCGCGCGGTACTCGAGGTGGCGGGGGATGTTGTGGTCGACGCGCCGCATCTCGAGCTCGCCGAGCTGGAGTCGCCGCCGAACCAGTGGGCGCGCCCGGAGTCGGCAGCCGAGAGCTAACCCGGGACGGCGAAGCCGCTCTCATCCGCCTGCGCCCGGTCGCGGGCGGGTGGCCGCTCCGGCGGCGGCACCGGCGCCGCGCCAGGGCGCGGATCGGGGCCGGGCGGCATCGACGGCGCGCCGGGCACAGCGGGCGGCGGCGGCATACCCGGTGGCGGTGGCACCGCGGGTGCCGGCCCGGTCACCGGCGCGGACGCCGACCACTCCGGCGAGTAGACCGGCGGTCCCCACCCCGCCGTCGGCGCGGGTGGCTGCCAGCCGGTGGCACGGACGGTGTTGGCCGCGCCCGCGCGCGCCGCCAGCCGAGTCGCCTCGCGCCGCGTCCGTTCGGCGAGTACCGCGTCGAGGTAGGCCCAACCGGGCGTTCCGGGGGGTGGCGGCGGCGAGGTGACCCCGGCGATCGCAGTGACCAGCTCGTGGCCGAGCTGCTCGCGCGCCGCCGGGTGCATCTGCCGCGCGCGAGCCGCGAACTGCCACGCCGCGAGAGCGAGGTCGTCGGGCAGGCGCGTCAGATCCAGCGACGTCGCCCACGAGGCGAGCTGCGGCGGCATGGCACGAACCACTGCGTGACTGCGCGGCGCGCGTTCCTGCAGCACGACGGTCCCCGCGAGCAGGTCGCCGAGCCGCTTTCCTCGCCGGCTAGCGAGCGAGCACACGATGGCCGCGAACCCGAACGTGATGCCGGGGCGCTCGACGAACGCCCCCAGCAGGCCACGCACGAGCACTTGCCAGAACGTCGCCGGGCCGCCGTCGTCGCGGACGACACGCAGCCCGAGCGCGGCCTTCCCGATGGTTTGGCCACGCCACAGCGTCTCTTGCGCCACCGGGTACCCAACGACGAGCAGTACGCCGAGCACCAGCGCGACCGCGCCGGCGAACGTCGGGTCCATCTCGCTCAGGGCCGACCCCAGGATGCCGCTGCCGACCAAGAGCAGGGCGAACTGGATCGCGATGTCGATGATCGCGGCGAGCATCCGCGAGCCGAGCCGCGCAACGCGCAGGTCGACCGCGACGGCCTCGCCGGTCACTATCGCGCTCACGCCCGTCGCTCCTCGCCGCCCGCACCCGCCGCCGTACGATCGAGAGCCCCGGTCCGGAGGGTGCGCGTGGACATCGACGCCTATGTCGCCGCGCACGCACCGACCTGGGGTCGCCTCGAGCACCTGCTACGCCGCGCGGCGCGACCCCGACGGCTTTCCGAAGCCGAGCTCGACGAGCTCGTCGACCTCTACCAGCGTACGGCGACGCACCTGTCCGTCGTCCGCACCGCATCGCCGGACCCGCAGCTCGTCGAACGGCTGTCGGGGCTCGTCGCGCGCGCCCGCAGCGCGGTGACCGCGACGCGCGCGCCGGCGTGGGCCAACGTCGCGCGGTTCGTCACGGTCTCGTTCCCGGCCGCCGTTTACCGCAGTCGCTGGTGGTGCCTCGGTGCCGCCGCGGGGTCGATCGTCGTCGCGTTCGCGATGGGCGCGTGGCTGGCCGGCTCGCCGGAGCTGCAGCGCACGTTGGCGCCGCCGGAGCAGATCCGTCAGCTGGTAGAGCACGACTTCGCCGACTACTACCGCAGCGCGCCGGCCGCGGCGTTCGCGGCCCGGGTGTGGACCAACAATGCCTGGGTCACCGCTGGCGCGATCTCGCTCGGCGTGCTGCTCATGGTGCCGACGATCTACCTGCTCGCCGCCAACGCCCTCAACGTTGGCGTGGCCGGCGGCTATCTGGTGGCCAACGGTAAGGCAGGGCTCTTCTTCGGTCTCATCCTCCCGCACGGGCTGCTCGAGCTGACCGCGGTGTTCGTCGCGGCCGGCATTGGCCTGCGGCTCGGCTGGACGGTGATCGACGCGGGGTCGCGGCGCCGTGCGGACGCGTTGGCGGTCGAGGGCCGGGTCGCCGTCCGGGTCGCCGTCGGGCTCGTCGGCGTGCTCTTCGTCTCCGGCCTGCTGGAGGCGTTCATCACGCCGTCCGGGTTACCGACCTGGGCCCGCGTCGGCGTGGGCAGCGCGGTCGAAGTCGGCTTCCTCGCTTACGTCGGGTTGCTGGGCCGGCGTGCCGCGCGTTCCGGCGAGCTCGGCGACGTCGACGCGACGCTGCGCGGGGACGTGCTGCCCGCGGTGTGAGCGGTCAGAGCCGCCCGGCGGCCTTGAGCGACAGGTAGGCGTCGGCGACGGCGGGGGCAAACTCGCTGGGCGCCGCGTCGACGACCGTGACGCCGCGGTCGCGCAGCGCGGTCGTCAGCCGCGCACGCTCGGCGAGCGCGCGCGCGGCGGCTGCTGCGGCGTAGACCGACTCCGCGTCGCCGCGCTGACGCGACATCGCGGCGACGGTCGGGTCCGACACCGCGGCGAGCAGCACGGTGTGACGTCGGCCGAGCTGACCGATCGCGGGCAGCAGGGACTCCTCAACCGTTGCGCTGTTCAGCTCGGTGAAGAGCACGACGAGCGCATGGTGGCGCTCGCGGCGGACGACCGCGGCGACCATCGCCGCGGCGTCGGACTCGAGCAGTGCTGGTTCGAGCGGCGTCATCGCGTTGACGAGCTGCGGCAGGACGTCCGAGCGCGTACCGGCGTCCACGCTGGCGCGCGGGACGCGGTCATGTGCGATCAGCGCGACCCGGTCACCCGCGCGCGCGACGAGCGCGCCGAGCAACAGCGCCGCGTCGATCGCCACGTCGAGTCGCGTGACGTCGCCGAC